>JBEDUQ010000060.1:0-12020 GCA_040414855.1 Actinomycetota bacterium | reverse complement strand
AGCGCCTCGAAGGCGCTGGGAGCCAGGCGTGACGCGCGCTCGCGGACGTCGTCGCCGATCATCAGCGTGGTGGCGAAGACCACCCGGGGGAGCTCCGCGTGGCCGCCGCCGGCGAAGTCCGCGTCGCAGCGGCTGAACGTGGCCCGGCGGGCGTCCATGCGCTCCTGGCGCGCCCGCGCCAGGACGGGGTCGGCGCCCAGCCGCGCCCGCCCGTTGGCCGCGTGCTCGCGCCGGCGCCAGATCAGCTCGAGCCGGTAGGGGAACGAGCGGCCGCGGGCCATCGCGGCGCCGGGGCCGCGGTCGGCGTCGATGAACAGCTCGTCGGGCCGGCCCTCGCCGTCGCCGAGGTCGTCCAGCAGCATCGCGAAGCCCTCGGTCCAGTCCAGGGCGGTCTCCTCGAAGGCGCGTCGCGCCGTCAGGCCGGCGGCCATCCGTTCGGCGACCTCCTCGTCGAAGCCGCGCGCCGTCAGGAAGGCCGCGTCCCGCAACGGCCGGTAGACCTGAACGTCGAGGCGCTCGAGGCCGCCGACCGCCGGGCTCAGCACCACGCCCAGCTCGCGGTAGGCACGGCGGTAGGCGTCCCGCGCCGTCGCCGGGTCCATCCACTCCATGGAGCCGAGCGGAGCCGGGCCCAGCGGGTCGCGCCCGCCGGTCCGACGCGGGTCGAGCTCCTGGGCGGCGAGAAACCTGACCAGCGCATGGCCGCGAAGCCGTCGTGTTCGCGTGCCGCGCGAACCATGGTCGAATTCCGGTCGACCGGGGCCTGTGAGCTTCTGTCGGAATTGGGGCATGAAAAGCTCCTCGCGCGGCACGCAATATGGCCGGCGAATTTTAGCGGGAGTGTGTTTCGGAGAAGAATTCGGCGCTCCCGCTTCGCGCCGCGTCCGCCGGTGACCGGCGATGGTGTGTAGGCTGGAGCGATGGAATCGCCGGTGTTCGACGTCTGGCCCGCGCCGCGGGTGGTGCTGCCGCGCGGCCCGCACCGGCTGCCGCGCGACGTGGTCGAGAGCGCGCAGCGGTCGCGGCTGGAGGCCGCGCTGGTCGACGCGGTCTCGAGCAAGGGCTATGTGGCCACCACCGTCGCCGACATCATCGCCGGCGCCGGGGTCTCGCGCACGACCTTCTACCAGCAGTTCAAGGACAAGGAGGACTGCTTCCTCGCGGCCTACAGGCGCGGCGGCGACGCCCAGTTCCGCAGGGTGGTCGAGGCGATCGAGTCCGCCGACGACCCGCTCGAACGGCTCAAGCGCAACCTGCACGCCTACCTCGGCGCGCTGGTCGAGTATCCGGCCTGCGCCCGTGCCTTCCTGCTGGAGTTCGCCGCGGCTGGCCCAAGGGCGATCACGATCCGCGAGCAGCTCAAGGGCCGCTACGTCGACCTGCTGCGCGGGCTCTACCAGGGCTTCCGGGACCGCTCGCCGGAGCTCCCCGAGCTGCCGGTCGAGGTCTTCCGCGCCGCGGTCGCCGCGGTCGACGACATGGTCGTGCGCTGGCTGCTCGAGGGCGAGGCGGCCGAGCTGGGCCGGTTGGAACCGACCGCGGTCTACGTCGAGCTGGCGCTGTTCGGTCTCGCCGGCGTCGCCGACCCGCCCGCGCCCCGCTGACCCCCCGCCCATCGGCGTCGCTCGTGCCCGCTCGGCGCGCGTTGCGCCGGACGGTCCCCTGGGCGCGGGTCGCTCTGCCCGTTCCCCTCCGTGCCGCTCGCGGCGACCGTGGGGGTTGACAGTCATAAACATTTCCGTACTCTAAAGCCCGGTCGTCAGAACGCTGGTTACTCCAACTCCTCGGGACCCGAGCGGTCCAGGCGCAAGCGAGACCACCTCGAGCGGCACTCCACGATGCGACCGCCGGCCCGGTCGCGTCGCGGAAGCGCGCGGCAGCGGGATCAGCCGCGCGCGAGGGAACGCGCGGGGCGGCCCTCCCCCCTCGGCCGTCCTGCGCGCGCCTTTTCAGGGCCCTTTTCAGGGTCGGCCACCCGCCGCCAGCTCCGCCTCGCCCGTCCCGTCGCGTGGAGAGCGAGGAGGACGCATGAAGCGGACCGTTCGCATGCGCCTGATCGGCGCGTTCGCCCTACCGGTGACGATCGCGAGCCTCGCCCTGCTGGGCGCCGTCCCGGCCGCGGCCGACCGAGGCGGGAACGGCGGCCTGACCGCCGGCGGGAACGGCGGGAACGGCGGCGGGATCGTGCGGACCGCCGACGGGCTGCTGCGGGGAACCGTCCACGACGGCCTGACCAGCTTCGTCGGGGTGCCGTTCGCGCAGCCGCCGGTCGGCGACCTGCGCTGGCGGCCGCCCAGCCCGGTCCGTCCATGGCAGGGCGTCCGCGACGCGACCACGCCAGGGAGCCCGTGCCCGGCGCTGCCGACCGTGGTCGCCGGCGACTCCAGCAAGGGCGGCAGCACCAACGAGGACTGCCTCTACCTCAACCTCACCACCCCCAGGCCGGCGCGGCCCAGCCACCACCCGCTGCCGGTGATGGTCTGGATCCACGGCGGCGGCTTCGTCAACGGCGCCGGGACCGACTACGACCCCAGCGTGCTCGCGCCCGAGGCGGGCGCGATCGTGGTCACCATCAACTACCGGCTCGGCCCGTTCGGCTTCCTGGCGCTGCCGGGGCTCAGCGCCGAGGCACGCGACCACGCCTCGGGGAACTTCGGTATCCAGGACCAGCAGGCCGCGCTCCGCTGGGTGTGCCGCAACGCCGCGGCGTTCGGTGGCGACCCTGGCAACGTCACCATCTTCGGGGAGTCCGCGGGCGGCGTGAGCGTCTGCGCGCAGCTGGCCTCGCCCAATTCCGCCGGCCTGTTCCAGCGCGCGATCACCGAGAGCGGGCCCTGCACCGCGCGGCTGCGCACCCTGGCGACCGCCGAGACCGCCGGCGTCGCGCTGGCCGGCAAGCTCGGCTGCGCCGACGCCGCCACCCAGCTCGCCTGCATGCGGGCCGCGCCGGTCGCCGGCATCCTCGCCGCCGGCGGCGGCTCGCTCGGCTCCTTCGGCCCGGTGGTCGGCGGCTCGGTGCTGCCCAGGCAGATCCCGGACGCGATCGCCTCGGGTGCCTTCAACCGCGTGCCGGTGATGGAGGGCACCAACCACGACGAGTACCGGCTGTTCGTCGCGCTGCTGTTCGACCTCCAGGGCCGCCCGGTCACGGCCGCGCAGTACCCGGCGCTGCTCCAGGCGCAGTTCGGCGCCGGCGCCGCCAAGGTGCTGGCCGCCTACCCGCTGGACCGCTTCGCCTCGCCGAGCATCGCGCTGGCAACGGTGGTCACCGACGCGAGCTTCGCCTGCCCGGCGCTGGCCGCTGACCGGCTGCTGGCCGGCCGGGTGCGGACCTTCGCCTACGAGTTCAACGACCCCAACGCGCCCGAGTTCCTGATCACCGACCCCGTGATGCCGCTGCGCGCCTTCCACGCCGCCGAGATCCCCTACCTCTTCCGGCCGGTCGACAGCTCGACGCTGTTCACACCCGCGCAGCTCGCCCTTTCGGACCAGATGATCGGCTACTGGGGCCGCTTCGCCGCCGGCGGCGACCCCAACGGGCGGGAGGCGCCGCGCTGGCCCCGCTACACCGCCCACCACGACCTGATCCAGTCGCTCGCACCCGGCGCCATCGGCCCGGTCGCCAGCTTCGCCGCCGACCACAACTGCGCCCTGTTCGCATCGCTGGCCGCCGCCTGAGCGACCCGCGCGAGGCCCCGCCACGGCGGATCCCTGTACCGTGCTGACGGACGGGAATCCGCCATGGCGGTGAGGCCGTGACCGAAACCAGCGTCTTCAACCAGCACCGCGAGCTGCTGCTCGGGGTCGCCTACCGGATCCTCGGCAGGGTCGCCGACGCCGAGGACGTGGTCCAGGACGCCTGGCTGCGCTGGGAGCGCGCCGACCGCGACGACGTCGCCAACCCGCGCGCCTACCTGGTCAGGGTGACCACCCGGCTGGCGATCGACCGGCTCCGGAGCATCAAGGCGCGCCACGAGGCCTACGTCGGGCCATGGCTGCCCGAGCCGCTGCTCACCACCCCCGACGCGGCCGAGCCGGTCGAGCGCGCCGAGTCGGTGTCGATGGCGATGCTGATCGTGCTGGAGACGCTCTCGCCGCTGGAGCGCGCGGTGTTCGTGCTGCGGGAGGCGTTCGGCTATCCCTATCCCGAGATCGCCGAGATCCTCGGCCGCGGCGAGCCCGCCGTCCGCCAGCTCGCCAGCCGCGCCCGCGACCATGTCCAGCAGCAGCGCCCGCGCTATGACACCGACCGGGAGACCCGGCGCGAGGTGGTCGAGCGGTTCCTGGCCGCCTGCGTGGGCGGCGATCTCCGGACGCTCATGGGCGTGCTCGCTCCGGGCGTGACACTGGTCGCCGACTCCGGCGGCAAGGCGCGGGCGCCGCGGCGGCCGATCCTCGGCGCCGACAAGGTCGCCCGCTTCCTGCTCGGGGCCGCCACCCAGCCGGTCCCCGACCAGCGCATCGAGGTGGTCGACGTCAACGGCGCGCCCAGCGTGGTGGTCAGCTCCGCCGGCGTGCCGGCGGCCGTGTTCATGGTCGAGTCGGCCGGCGGCCAGGTCGTCATGGTCCGAGCGCTCGCCAATCCCGACAAGCTCGCCCGTCTCGCCGGGCCGCGCACGCGATAGCGGAATCCAGGAGCGCGCCGGCGCCTGCTCAGCGGCGGCCGATGCGCCGCCGATGTAGAAGCGATGCGCTGGCTTCTGGTGCTCCATGCCGCCCTCGCCGTCATCGCCGCGCCCATGGGTCGGCGCCTCGGGACCAGGGTCCTGCTGGTGTGCGCGCTGGCGCCCGTGGTGACGCTGGCGTGGGCGGGCTGGCACGCGCGCGCGGTGATCGCCGGCCGGCCGCTGGAGGAGTCCAACGCCTGGGTACCGGGCCTGCACCTCGATCTGACCTTCAGGCTCGACGCCTTCAGCCTGCTGATGGTCCTGATCGTCGCCGGTGTCGGCCTGCTGGTGCTGGTCTACAGCGCGGGCTACCTCGACCAGACCGCCTCGCCCGGGCGCTTCGCCGCGGCCATGGTCGCCTTCGCCGGCGCCATGATCGGTCTGGTGCTCGCCGACAACCTGTTCCTGCTCTACGTCTGCTGGGAGCTGACCTCGCTCGCCTCCTACGCGCTGATCGCCCACCAGGACCAGAGCCGGACGGCGCGCTCCGCCGCGCTCCAGTCGCTGCTGGTGACCACCACCGGCGGCTTCGCCATGCTGGCCGGCCTGGTGCTGCTCGGCCAGCGCTCTGGCAGCTACACGCTCTCCGGGCTGGCCGCCCACCCGCCGCCGCTGAACGGCGCGGTGACCGCCGCGCTGCTGCTGGTGCTCGCGGGGGCCCTGACCAAGTCGGCGCAGGTGCCCGCGCACGGCTGGCTGCCTGCCGCCATGGTCGCGCCCACGCCGGTCAGCGCCTACCTGCACGCGGCGGCGATGGTGAAGGCGGGCGTCTACCTGGTCGCGCGGCTCGGCCCGGTGTTCGCCGCCGCGGCGGCCTGGCGCTGGCCGGTGCTGGTCTGCGGGCTCGCCTCACTGCTGCTCGGCGGCTGGCAGGCGCTACGGGAGCGCGACCTCAAGCTGATCCTGGCCGACGGCACGATCGCGCAGCTCGGCCTGATGATCGTGCTGCTCGGCAGCGGCCGGCCGGCGGCCATGGGCGCGGGGCTGGCGCTGCTGGTCGCCCACGCCGCCTTCAAGGGCGCGCTGTTCCTGGTCGCCGGCGCGGTCGACAAGAGCGCCGACACCCGCGACCTGGCGCTGCTCGCCGGGCTCGGACGGCGTCTGCCCGGGCTGGCGGTGGTCGCGGTGCTCGCCGCCGCCTCGATGGCCGGGATCCCGCCGCTGCTCGGCTTCGTCGCCAAGGAGGCCAGCCTCGCGGCGCTTACTGGCGCCACCCTCGCCACGGTCGTCGCCGGCGGCAGCCTCACGGTCGCCTACGCGCTCCGGTTCACCTGGCGTCCGTTCCTCGCCGGTCCGGGGGTGCCGGCCGGGGGCGGCGGTCCCGCCGGCGCCGGCGGCCCCGGCGGCATTGGCGGCGTTGGCGGCACCGGGGTCGGAACCGTGGGCGCCCCCGGGCCACCCGAGGTCTCGCCTCCGGGGTGGCTGCTGTTCGGACCTCCGGCGGTGCTGGCGCTCGCCGGGCTGGTGCTCGGCATGGCGCCGGGGCTGCTGTCGCCGCTGCTCGACGCCGCGCTCCGCGCGCTGGTGCCCGGCGCGCCGCCGGTCGGGCTCGCCCTCTGGCACGGCCTGAACCTGGCGCTCGGCCTGTCGGCGCTCGCGCTCGCGGTCGGGGTGGCGGCGTTCGCGGTTTCGGAGCGGGGCGCCTGGCCGCGCCGGCGGCTGCCGCCGGCGCCCGAGGTCGGCCGCGCGGCCGTGCGGGGCCTGGTGATCGCCTGCGCCCGGGTGACCGGCGTGCTGGAGCCCGGCTCGCTGCCCATCTACCTGACCGTGATCCTGCTCACCGCCGTCGGCCTGCCCGCCGCCGCGCTGCTCTGGCGCTGGCCGGGCGCGAGCCGGCCGCCGCTGGCCGAGTCGCCGCTCCAGGTGGTGGTGGCCGCCATGGTGGTGGTCGCGGCGGTGGCGGTGGCCCGCGCCCGCCGCCGGCTCGGCGCCGCGCTGCTGCTCAGCACCGTTGGCTACGGGGTGGCCGCGCTGTTCGTGATCCACGGCGCGCCCGACCTCGCCCTGGTGCAGTTCCTGGCCGAGACCGTCTCGGTGATCCTGTTCGTGCTGGTGTTCCGGGCCATGCCGGAGCGGTTCCGGCCGCAGCCGAAGCGGGGCGCCCTGCCGAGGGCCGCGGTCGCCGTGGTGGTCGGCGTCTTCGCCGCCGGCTTCGCGGTGCTCGCGGGAAGCGCCCGGGCCGAGCCGAGGGTCTCCCGCTTCTACCTGGCGCGGGCGCTGCCCGACCTCGGCGCCCGCAACGTGGTCGACACGATCATCACCGACTTCCGCGCGCTCGACACGCTCGGCGAGATCTCGGTGCTGGCGATCGCGGCGCTCGGGGTCGTCAACCTGGTGGTGGTCGGGCGTCCGCCGCGACGGCCCGGGGTGGTCGCCGGCTGGTTCTCGACCTCGACCGTGTTCCGCTCGGCCGCCCGGTTCGTGTTCCCGACCCTGCTGCTGGTCTCGCTGCTGCTGGTGACGGTCGGCCACGACGCGCCGGGCGGGGGTTTCGCCGGCGGGCTGGTCGCCGGCTCCGCGTTGCTGCTGCGCTACCTGGCGGGTGGGGGCGCGGAGGCGCGGCGGGCGCTCCGGCTCCGCCCGGTGCCGCTGCTGGCGAGCGGGCTCGGCCTCGCCGCGATCGCGGCCGCCTCCAGCTGGGCGGAGGGCCGGCCGCTGCTCACCCACGCCGAGCTGGACCTGCGCGCGGGCGCCCTCGGCGAGCTGCACCTGCCGCTGTCGCTCGGCTTCGAGCTGGGCGTCTACCTGGCGGTGCTCGGGTTCGTGCTGATCTCGCTGCGCACCGCGGGCGGCGAGGAGGCGCCGTCGGAGGCCGCCGAGCCGGGCGGGGCCGGAACGGCCGGAACGGTGGGAACGGCCGGAACGGCGGGAACGGTGGGCGAGGCCGGCGCGGTCGGCGGGCCCGGGGCGGTTGGGGCCAATGGCGAGGCCGGACCATGACCGTCGTGATCGCCCTGGTGGTCGCGGTGCTCTACGCCACCGGGACCTACCTGCTGCTCCAGCGCTCGGTCGGCCGCATCGCCCTCGGCGTGTTCCTGCTCGGCCACGCCTGCAACCTGCTGCTGCTGTCGTCGGGCCGCGGCGGCGCGCCGCCGTTCGCCGGGGCGAGCGCGCCGGCCGACCCGCTGCCGATGGCGGCTGCGCTCACCGCGATCGTGATCACCCTGGGCACCTCGTCGCTGCTGCTCGCCCTCTCCCAGCGGGCGTTCCTGGAGCGCGACGACGACGAGGTGCGCGACGACCTCGAGGACCGGCGCATCGCCCGCGGCGAGGTGGAGGAGTGACGCCGCTGGCCACCCTGGCCACCCTGGCCGCGCTGGCCGCGCCCGCCGCGCCCGCCGGGCTTGCCGCTCGGGACTGGCCGAGCCTGCCCGACCTGCTGGTGCCGGCGCCGGTGCTGCTGCCACTGGCCGGCGCCGCGCTGTCGCTGGCGCTGACGCGGCGGCCGCCGGCGCAGCGGGCGCTCAGCTCGGTGGTGCTGGCCGGAGTGCTGGCGTGCGACCTGGCGCTGCTGTCGGTGGTGCGCCACCGCGGCACGGTGGTGACCCGGATCGGGGCCTGGCCGCCGCCGTTCGGGATCACCCTGGTCGCCGACCTGCTGGCGGCGATCATGCTGGTGCTGGCGGCGGTCACCCTGCTGGCGGTGTTCGCCTACGCGGTCGGCCAGGGCGGCGCCGAGGAGGTCAGCCGCATCTTCCACCCGCTCTACCTGCTGCTGGCCGCCGGCCTCGGGCTCGCCTTCGTGACCGGCGACCTGTTCAACCTGTTCGTCGCCATCGAGGTGACGCTGGCCGCCAGCTACGTCCTGGTCGGCCTCGACGCCGGCCCGGGCAGGGTGCTCGGCGCGATGACCTACGTGATCAGCAACCTGGTCGCCTCGGCCCTGTTCATCACCGCCATCGCCCTGGTCTACGCGGCCACCGGCACGCTCAGCCTCGCCGACCTCGCCAGGCGGGTCGCGACCCTGCCGCCCGGGCTCCGCCTCGGGCTCAGCCTGCTGCTGGTGGTGGTGTTCGGCATCAAGGCGGCGATCTTCCCGCTGTTCTTCTGGCTACCGGACTCCTACCCGGTCGCGCCGGGCCCGGTGACCGCCGTGTTCGCCGGGCTGCTCACCAAGGTCGGCCTGTACGCGATCGTCCGCACCCAGACGCTGGTGTTCGCGCAGGCGCGGCCCTCGACGACCCTGCTGGCGCTCGCCGCCGCGACCATGGTCGCGGGCTGCGCCGGAGCGGTCGCCCAGGACGACCTCAAGCGCATGCTGAGCTTCACCATCGTCGGTCACGTCGGCTACCTGCTGTTCGGGCTGGCGCTGTTCACCGTCGCCGGGCTCGCCGGGATGATCCTGTACATCATCCATCACGTGGTGGTGCAGACCGCCCTGTTCCTCGTCGAAGGGCTGGTCGAGAGCTCGACCGGCACCGGGTCGCTGTTCGGCCTGGCCGGCATCCTTCACCTTCGCCCGCTGATCGCGCTGCTGTTCGCCCCGGCGGCGCTCAGCCTCGCGGGCATGCCGCCGTTCTCCGGGTTCGTCGCCAAGCTGGCGCTGGTCGAGGCCGGGTTGGCCGCCGGCGCGCCGGTGGTGGTCGCCGCGGCCCTGCTCGCCGGCCTGCTGACGCTGCTGGCGATGGCGCGGGCGTGGGGCGGCGCCTTCCTCGGCAGGCCGGTGGTCCCGGCAACGCCGCCGCCGCCCGCGGCCGGCGCCAGGCGGGCGGAGGAGGTGGGCCGGCCCGGCCACTTCCCCAGGCTGATGGAGCTGGCCGCCGGGTCGCTGGTCGCCCTCAGCCTGGCGATCGCGGTCGGCGCCGGGCCGCTGTACCGGCTGAGCGAGCGGGCCGCGACCGGGCTGCTCAACCCGGCCGCCTACGAGTCGGCGGTGCTGGAGCGGTGAGGGCGCGCCCGCTGCTGTTCGTCTGGCTCCTGCTCGCCTGGCTGGCGCTCAGCGGGCCGGTCGACCTGACCTCGTTCGCCCTCGGGGTCGTGGCCGCCGCCGCGATCGTCGCGGTCCTGCCGCCCGGGCCGCGGCGCTGGCTCCGGCCAGGGCCGGCGGCCCGGCTGGCCGGCCTGCTCGCCGCCGACCTGGTGCTGGCCAGCCTGGCGATCGCCCGCGAGGCGCTCTCGCCGCGCGACCGGATCGCGCCCGCGATCCTCACCGTGCCGCTGGTCGGCGCCTCCGGCGGCACGCTCGCGGTGGTCGGCTGGGCGGTCGGGCTGGTGCCGGGGACCAGCGCGCTCGAGCTGTCCGCCGACCCGCCCGAGGTCCTGGTCCACGCGATGTTCGCGCTGGACGCCGAGGCGGTCCGCCGCGAGGTGCAGCGGATCGAGGCGCTGGCGATCCGCGCCTTCGGCAGTCCCGAGGCGGTCCGTGCGCTGGAGCTGCACGGGCACGCCTGAGCGCGGCCGCGATCGCCGGCCAGCCCGAGGAAAGGAGCTCGCATGCCGATCGTGCTGGCGGCGTCGGCCGCCGCGCTGGCCGCCGCGGCGACGCTGGTGGTGCTGCGGCTGGTCCTGTGCCGCTCCACCGCCGACCGGGTGGTCGCGCTCGACCTGCTGATGGTCTACCTGCTCGGCGGGGTCACGCTGGCGACCGCCAGCGCGCGCGGCGGCGACTACCTGAACCTGATGCTGGTGATCGCGGTGGTCGGGTTCCTGTCGACCGCGGTCGCCGCCAGCGCCATCGAGGGAGGCGAGGATGCGCGCGAGTGAGCTGGCCGCCGCGGTGGCGCTGCTTACCGGCGCCGCCCTCTGCCTCACCGGCGCGATCGGCCTGCAACGGTTCCCGGACATCCTGGTGCGGATGCACGCGGCCGCCAAGCCGGTCAGCCTCGGCATCGTGCTGCTGCTGGCCGGCGCCGCGCTGCGCGTCCACGGTGTCCACGACGTGCTCGAGATCGTCCTGATCGCCGCCCTCCAGCTGCTGACCACCCCGATCGCCGCCCACATGGTCGGCCGCGCGGCCTTCCGCGCCGGCGAGCCCCTCGACCCCCGAACCCGCCGGTGACCGGGGTCGCGGTTCGCCGGTGCCGCCGGGGCGCTACGATTGTGCCGATGGCCATGACTGATCCTTCGGGCACCGAGCGGGTGCGGGCGTTCTGGGTGTTCGACCGGCCGCTGCACCGCGACTGGCTGTTCCTCGCCGGGCTGGCCGCCGGGGTCGCCTTCGCGGTCTGGGCGCTGGTGCGGCCCGGGCGGCCGCCCGCGCTGGTGCTGGCCTACGAGCTGTTCTGGGCGCTGCCGGGCGGGGTGATGGCCGCCGGGGTGGTCGGCGGCACCATCCGCGAGCTGTTCCGGGCGCTGCGGCGCGCCCGCGACCAGGACCGCGATCGCCGGGGCCCGCGGGGTCCGCAGCCCCCGCGGCCCCCGCGGCGCTCCTCGCGCCCGAACCGCTGAGCGCGCCTATGCGCTGGACGGCTGCGGCATCAGGCCCAGCTGCATGAGCAGCGACACCTGGTCGTAGTAGAGGTCCCCGCCGACGACCCGCCCGCCCGAGTCGAAGTGCCACAGCTCGCACAGCTCCAGCGCGAACGCCTTGCCGGTGGCGGGGAACGGTCCCAGCGGCCCGTCATGCGTGCCCCGGCAGGTGAAGCGCGCCACCACCGTGTCGCCTGCGTCGAGGTAGCTGGGGTCGGTGATGCGGATGTCGCCGGAGGCCCGGACCCAGCCCGGCAGGAACTCGTCCCTGAATTCCTGGGGCGTGGTGAAGGTCCGCCCCTGCGAGTGGTCGGTCCAGGCGATGCGGTCGGCGTATCGCCTGGTCATGGCCTCGAAGTCCCGCCGGTTGAAGGCCTCGTGACCGGCGCGGTAGGTCTCCACGTTCGTGGACGTCATCGCTCCTCCTCCTTGGTGGTCGAGCTGCGTGGTCGCGTTTGCGACGGAGCGATCGTGACGGCCGCGGCTTGCGCCAACCCTTCGCTGGCCTTTCCCCGACCTTTCCGTATGCTTGCCGTCACCAAGAGAGGCAAGGACGTCGACCCAAGGTCGCCTGATGGGCCAGTGGACCAGGGCCAGGATCCAGCTCTGCGGGCGGTTCGTCGTCGACATCGACGGCTCCCGCATCGAGCACGCGCTGCCCGGCCGCCGAGGGCGGGTGCTGTTCGCTTATCTCGTCCTCAACCGTGGTCGCCTGGTGGCCCGCGATGAGCTGCTGATGGCGGGCTGGGGAGAAGACGCCCCCGCGGCGGCGAGCAATGCGCTCAGCGTGCTGCTGTCAAAGCTGCGGCACGGTCTGGGCGGCGACCGGCTGCGGGGGCGGGCGGAGATCGAGCTGCTCCTGCCGCAGGCGACCTTCGTCGACGTCGAGGCGGCCCTGGAGGGCGCGCACCGGGCGGAGTCGGCCATCGCCGAGGGGCGCTGGGC
>JBEDUQ010000059.1:0-2329 GCA_040414855.1 Actinomycetota bacterium | reverse complement strand
GCGTTCTTGAGGACGATGCTCTCGACCGCGTCGGCGACGTGCTCGAGGCCGTCCATCGCCCGCTCCAGCTCGTCGACGATGTCCTTCCAGGTCAGCACGTGGCGCGCCAGGCTGTCGTCATCATCGTCCGAGAACGCGTACAGGTCCGCGAGAGCGCGCCGGTAGACGCGGTCGGCCTGGTTCTCCAGCTCGTTGATGCGGTTCCAGTAGCTCTGGAGCGGCTCCTTGGCAATGTCCCGGAGGTGGACGAGGCTGGCGGCCGTGTCCTTGGCGGCGGTGTCGATCAGCCGCGCCTGCTGCACGACCGCCTCGATCGGCTCCACGACCCGGTGCAGCACGAGCATGTCGGCCACGGCCTCGATCGAGTCGACGACGTCGTCGAGCCGGCCGGCGAGCAGGTAGATGTCCTCGCGGTCGATCGGCGTGATGAAGGTGGAGTTCAGCCGCGAGTAGATCGCGTGGGTGATCCGGTCGCCCTCGTGCTCGCAGTCGACCAGGCGCTTGGCCTTCATCTCGGGGTCGACGAAATCGGTGACCAGGTCGAGCAGCAGCCTGCCCGCCTCGGCGAGGTTGTTGCCGGCGGCCTCGAACAGGTCCGAGTACGAGCCGCTATTCGGCAGAAAAGGAAACTTCACGCAGCCGCTCCCGAATCGGGATGACACCGTGCAAGAACCGTAGCAGGCGGGACAGGGCGGCATCCACCGGTGGCGTGCCGGCGCTCGCCCCGGCCGACCGCGCCCGGCCCCCCGGCCCGGCGGATGCGCCCTACGAGCATGTCCGAAAACCGCCAGCGAGCGGTCGCCGGAGTGGGGCACAATCGGGTCCATGGACGAGCAGTTCGAAAGCTACTACCGGGCGGTGCGCAGCCGGGACCCCCGCTTCGACGGCCGTTTCTTCATCGCGGTGACCTCGACGGGGATCTACTGCCGGCCGATCTGCCCCGCCCAGACGCCGAAGCGCGAGAACGTGCGCTTCTACCGCTTCGCCGCTGCCGCGGAGGCGGCGGGGTTCCGGGCGTGCCGCCGCTGCCGGCCCGACTCGAGCCCGGGGTCGGCCGAGTGGAACGTGCGCGCCGACCTGGTGGCGCGGGCGCTGCGGCTGATCGCCGAGGGCGTGGTCGACGCCGAGGGCGTGGACGGGCTGGCCGCGCGGCTGGCCACGAGCGTGCGGCACCTGCACAGGCAGCTGGTCGCCGAGGTCGGCACCGGCCCGCTCGCGCTGGCGCGGACCCGCCGCTCGCAGACGGCCCGCGTGCTGGTCGAGCAGACCGCGCTGCCGCTGACCGAGGTCGCCTTCGCCGCCGGTTTCTCGAGCATCCGGCAGTTCAACGACTCCATGCTGGCGGCCTTCGGTCGCACGCCGACCGAGTTGCGCCGGCACGCCCGGCGGCCGTCGGGTCCGCCGCTCGGCTCCAGCGGGGTGCTGACCCTCCGGCTCGCCTACCGGCCGCCGCTGGAGGTGCCCGCCCTGCTCGGCTTCCTCCACCGCCGCGCCGTGGCCGGGATCGAGGAGGTCGCCGACGGCCGCGTGCGGCGCGTGCTGGCGCTGCCGAACTCGACCGCGCTCGCCGAGCTCGAGCCGATCGCGGGGTCGAACCAGGTCCAGCTCCGCCTGCGCCTGGACGACCTCCGCGACCTTGGCCTGGCGGTCCAGCGCTGCCGGCAGCTCCTCGACCTGGACGCCGAGCCCGCCGCGGTCGGCGACGTGCTCGGCGCCGACCCGGTGCTGGCGCCGCTGGTGACCGAGCGGCCGGGGATGCGCGTGCCGGGCAGCGTCGACGGCTTCGAGATGGCGGTGCGCGCGATCATCGGCCAGCGCATCTCGGTCGCCGGCGCCAGCACGCTCACCGGCCGGCTGGTCGCGACCTACGGCGAGCCGCTCGCGGTGCCGGACGGGGCGCTCACCCGGCGCTTCCCCTCGGCCGAGCGACTCGCCGAGGCGGACCTCGACCGCATCGGGGTCACCAGGACCCGCGTCGCCGCGCTGCGGGCGCTCGCCCGAGCCGTGGTCAAGGGTGACGTCGAGCTGCACCACGGCGCCGACCGCGCCCGCACCATCCACGCGCTGCTGGACCTGCCCGGGGTCGGGCCGTGGACGGTTTCGTACGTCGCCATGCGGGCGCTCGGCGACCCCGACGCCTTCCCCGCGACCGACCTGGGCCTGCGGCACGCCCTCCAGGCGCGGGGACTGCCGACCGGCCCAGCCAGCATCACCGCCCATGCCGAGCGCTGGCGCCCCTGGAGGGCGTACGCGATCCTGCACCTGTGGACCAGCCTCGGCACCGCATCCAAGACAGAGGAACCAGCGGCATGAGCCTTCTGACCAGCAC
>JBEDUQ010000058.1:0-4547 GCA_040414855.1 Actinomycetota bacterium | reverse complement strand
AGCAGCTCCCGCGCCGCGCGGAGGTCGTCGGCTCGCAGCTCCGCGGTGCGGCGGCGCCGGACCTCGACCGTAGGGGCGCGGCGGCGGGGAGTCGCTCCCTGGCCGGAGGTCGCTCCCTGGCCGGAGGTCGGTCCCCGCCCGGAGGTCCCTCCCCGATGGTCCATGAGCTGGCTCCTTCCCGATCCGATGGTCGCGTCCGCCGGTCGCGATCGCCAGTCGCGTCCGCTGGTCGCGTCGACCCGTCGCGCCGGCCGGGCCGCAGGCGGGGCCCCGTATGGTTGAATCATTCCACCAGGTCAGGGGCTATGCCCGGTCGACGAGCGAGGGGTCCGAGATGGCCGAGTCCAAGCCCGAGCCCGGCGACCAGGTCGCCGACCTCGACACGCCATCGATTCTCTGCGACCTCGACCGGCTCGAGCGCAACATCAACCAGTGGCAGGCCGCGATCGACGCCAGCGGCGTCGCGTTCCGCCCGCACGTCAAGACCCACAAGATCCCCGAGATCGCGCGCATGCAGCTCGCGGCCGGCGCCCGGGGCATCATCTGCGCCAAGCCGAGCGAGGCGGAGCCGTTCGTCGACGCCGGCGCCGAGGACGTCTGCATCGCCTATCCCATACTCGGCCCCCTCAAGTGGCGGCGCATCGCCGCGATGGCCGCCCAGGGCGTGCGGATGACCGTCAACTGCGACAACGACCTCGCTGCCCGGCAGGCGTCCGAGGCCGCGGTCGCCGCCGGAGTGACGATCAATCTCCAAATCGACATAGATACAGGGATGCACCGCGGCGGGCTCCCGGTGGCGGAGGTGGGTGAGGTCGAGCGGCTCGCCCGCGCGATCGGCGCGCTCGACGGCGTCGAGTTCGACGGCATCACGACCCACCGCAGCGCGGGGAGCGACCCCACGGCCGGCCCGCGCGAGAGCGGCCACGACGAAGGCCGGGTCATGGTCGAGCTCGCCGGCAGGCTCCGCGGCGCCGGCGTGGAGGTCCGCGAGGTCACCGCCGGCAGCACCTTCACCGCCAAATGGGTCGCCGAGGTCCCTGGGATCACCGAGTCGCGCGCCGGCACCTACGTCTTCTACGACCTCATGCACTTGAACGCCGGCACGGCGACGGAGGACCAGCTCGGGCTGTCCGCGCTGTGTACGGTCGTTAGCCGGCGCAGCGACCGGCTCACCATCGACGGCGGCTCCAAGACGTTCAGCGGCGACGGAGTGCCGGCCGGCGGCGACGGCCGGCCAGCGCCCGCCATCTCCCGAGCCGACGGCCGCGCCGTGTTCGTCGACCGGCTCACCGAGGAGCACGGAATGGCCAGGGCGGAGGAGCCGGTCGAGCTCGGCGAGAAGCTGCGCTTCTACCCCTTCCACGCCTGTACCTGCGCCAACCTGACCAACCAGATCGTCGCCTTCCGGGGCGAGAAGGTGGAGACGGTCTGGCCAGTCGCCGCCCGCGGCCTCCGAACCTGACGCGAGGGTTACCGGGCGACCCTGCCGCCGGCGCGGCCAGGCCCCTGGGCCCAGGCCCCTTGGGCGACCCTGCCGCCGGCGCGGCTAGGTCCCTGGGCGCCCAGGCCCCTTGGGCGACCGGGCCGACGGCAGGGTCAGGCCCCGGGCGACCCGGCCCTTGAGCGGCCAGGCCCCTGGGGCGGGTGGGCTTGGGAAGGACCGGGACCGGACCTCAGCCGCTCCCTTCCTGTTTGGGAGCGGCGGGCCAACCGGTCCGCATGTTGGTCTGGCCGGCCGGCGGCGCGGGCTGGTATGGCGGCTGATTCCCGCGAAGCGCGGCAATGGCGCCCGCGACGGCCGCGGTGGCGGCCAGCAGGAGGACGGCGACGACGAAGCCGCGCTGCACCAGCGTCGCCGGCAGTGCGGCGGGGGTCGCGCGTCCGGCGGCGAGGTCGAAGACCAGCCCGGTCAGGGCCACGCCAAGCGCGGTGCCCACGCCCCGGGTCAGGTTGAGGACACCGCCGGCCACACCGGACTGGCGTGGGGGAGCGCTGCTCATGACGGCGGTGTTGTTGGCAGGGGTGAACACCCCGACGCCCAGCCCGACCACCGCCAGCGCACCGGCCATCGCCCCGATCGGTTCGTGCATCGACGCGGTGACGGCCAGCCCCAGCAGTCCGGCGGCGGTGACCAGCATCCCCAGGATCGTGGGCGTCCGGGGCCCATGTCGGTCGGTGAGCACGCCGGCCACGGGCGCGGCCAGTCCGAGCGCCGCCGGCAGCACGGCGAGCGCCAGACCGGCGCTGCCGGTGTGCAGGCCCCACACGCCCTCGAGGAAGAAGGGGGTGACGAACAGCACGCCGAACAGCACCAGGTAGCCCAGCAGCCCGGCGCTAACCCCGGCCGAAAACTGACGGCGAGTGAACAGCCCGAGGTCCAGCATCGGCGCTGGTGTGTGTCGCTCGTGGCGGAGGAAGCCCACAGCGGCGCCGATCGCGATCGCGCTCACGGCGAAGCTGGCAGGCAGCCCGAGCTGGCC
This sequence comes from Actinomycetota bacterium, assembly GCA_040414855.1. GTDB lineage: Bacteria > Actinomycetota > CALGFH01 > CALGFH01 > CALGFH01 > DASVXQ01. The sequence goes on along the minus strand of JBEDUQ010000058.1, from coordinate 2,067 downwards.
GCCGGCGCCAAGCGACAGGGCCAGCAGCACGGCACTCACCGCCGGGATGAACAGCGCCAGGCCAGTCCAGTCGAACCGGGTCCGCGGGGCCAGGTCGCGGGTGCGGGGGAGCAGCAGCCAGCCGGCGGCGGTCCCGACCAGCCCTACGGGCACATTGATCAGGAACAGCAGCCGCCAACCGCCGAGCGCGATCAGCAGCCCGCCGACGGCCGGACCGAGCGCCAGGCCCAGCGCCTGGGCGGTGCCCTGGGCGCCGATCCCGCGGCCGAGCCGCCCGCGCGGCATGGCCGTGGTGATGAGCGCGACGCTGTTGGCCTGGAGCATGGCGGCGCCGACACCCTGCACCACCCGGCAGAGGACCAGGACCGACAGGCTCGGCGCCAGCGCGCACCCGGCCGATGCCAGGGTGAACACTCCAAAGCCATAGGTGTAGAGCAGCTTGCGGCCGACCATGTCGGCCAGGCGGCCGACGGCGGTCACCGTGCCGGCGAGCGCCAGCAGGTACGCCAGGCCGACCCACTCCACCATCGCCAGGGTGGTGTGGAACTCCGCCTTCAGCGTCGGAAAGGCCAGGGTCACGATCGAGGCGTCCAGCTGACCCATGAAGGCACCGACGCACACCGTCGCCACCACCAGCCAGTGCGCGTCCGTCCGCCGGCGGATCCGTTCGGGCCGCGGCGGTTCCCGCAGCAGCGACGGCCCGATCATGGGCACCACCTGGGCATCGTTCGACCACGATCACGATGGGATTGGTGGAGAATCCTCTGCCGTTCGGCCGGACGGGCCTGGCGCGCCAAGACCGCGAAACGCTGCCGCCGACCCGTCGCCCGCCACGGCGTCGATCGCATACACCCAGTGGACGCCGCATCTCGTGATTCGTCCAAGACGAACTTCCGATCAGTTCGGTAGGCTGTGCCTATGGAACTGCGGCAGCTCCGCTACGTCCTGGCGGTCGTCGACCACGGCGGGTTCACCCGCGCCGCGGCCGCGGAGCACGTCGCTCAGCCCTCCCTGTCCCAGGCCATCCGCACGCTCGAGCGCGAGCTGGGAGTGGAACTGTTCCACCGGCTCGGCCGCAGGGTCCGGTTGACGTCCGCGGGCGAGGCGCTGGTGGGCCCCGCCCGTCAGGTTCTGCGCGACCTGGCCACCATCGACGCTGTCGTCGCCGACGTGCGTGGGCTGCGCGGCGGCCGGCTGGACCTGGTGGCCCTGCCGACCCTGGCGGTGGATCCGCTGGCCGGCCTGCTCGGCCGCTTCCGCCACCAGCACCCGCGGGTGAGCGTCCGGGTCGCCGAACCCGAGGATCTGAGCGACCTCACCAGCCTGGTCCAGCACGGCCATGCCGAGCTGGGATTGACCGAGCTCCCGTCGGACCAGACGCTGGAGCAGCAGCCGATCGGCAGCCAGGAGATCCTGGCGGTCCGCCCACCCGGCACCGACCACGGCCAAGCCCGGCGCCTGCCGGTCGGCGCGCTGGCGGGGGTGCCGCTGGTCACCACCCCGCCGGGAACCTCCACCCGCCAGCTGGTCGAACACGCCCTGGCCCGGGCCGGCATACGCCCGGAGATCGCGGTCGAGGTCGGCCAGCGCGAGGCGCTCCTGCCGCTGGTCCTGGCCGGCGCGGGCACCTCGTTCCTGCCAAGGCCCTTGGCGCGCCAGGCCGCCAGGCGCGGCGCCGTCGTCCAGCCGCTGGACCCGCCGATCGTGCGCCAGATCGGCCTCGTCCACCGCCCCGGCCCGCTGGCTCCCGCCGCCCGCGCGCTTCTGGCGCTTGTTTCTCCACCAAGTCCCGCCGCCACCAAGCGGCGGAGTGGGCGCCGGTAGAAGCCTTCTCGGGCACGACCAGCGCGCGCCGCGCCTTCTCCAACTCGCCGCCTCCTGAGTGCTCGCCGGCGGGATCTAATGCTCGATAATCGATGACTTATCTTGCAGGCAGTGTGCGGATGAAGAACCGCCAGGACGTGGGACCCGCCGCGGCCGTACGGACGTCACCGGTTGGAGGTACAACATCGGGTGGGGATGGCGGGCGTATCGGGGGGAACGACCGGTGGGCGTGCAGGTGCGGAA
>JBEDUQ010000057.1:0-13481 GCA_040414855.1 Actinomycetota bacterium | reverse complement strand
CCCGGCTCGCCTATCACGGCGACTTCGACTGGCCGGGCGTTCGGATCGCCGCGGCCATCACGTCGCGGTTCCGGGCCATTCCTTGGCGTTTCCGCGCCGCCGACTACCTCGCCGCGGTCAATGGCGTCGGTGGCAGCCGCGGTCGCCTTCCCCTGCTCGACGGCCAGCCGGCGCCGACTCCCTGGGACCCGGCCCTCGCGGAGGCAATGACCCGGGCTGGCCTGGTGGTCGAGGAGGAAGCCGTCCTCGCGGACCTCCTCACCGACCTCGGCTCCTGACCAGCTCCACCGTCCCTGCTGGAGCGCTTACGTCAGGGAGCCAGCCACGCGCCAACCAGACCCGCAACGGCACACAGCACCGAGTAGCCCATCATCAACACGATGAATCGTGGTCGGCGTGCCCGCTCAGGGATCTTGCCGTCCTCCCAGCCTTGGGCCAGGCCCATGGCGGTTCCGACCGGTAGCAGAACCCCCGGCCACCAGGCTCCCTTCGGGTCGAGGTACCCAAACACCCCCGCGGCCAGCGGCGGCAACGGCACGAGCAGCAAGAACAGCCGCCGTCGTCGCCACCCGCGCCGGCCAGTCGGTGGCGGCGGGAACCCTGCTGGGTGCCGGCCGATCTACGCGGTTGCGGACTATGGGGCCGTCACCGCCGCGGTGTAGATGTCCAGCTGGTGCAGGGCGCCGTCGGGGTTGTCGCCGGTGCTGTTGGAGTTGTCCGACCACGACGGATGGGCCACTCCGCCGTAGAAGGAGAGCCCGGTGTAGTCCCCGTAGTCGATGTTGTTGCCGGAGTCGTGGGAATTGGAGGTCCCGGCGCTGATCTGGAAGTTGGGAGTGAAGCTGGCGCCGCCGTCGGTGCTGAACGCCCCCCAGAACTGCGCGTCGTCTCCCGCGATCCCGTCGGTATCCCCCGCCCCGCCGTTTCCAAGGTCGTTGCGGCTGTCGTACCAGACCACCGCCAGCTTGCCCGTGGTCGGATCCAGCGAGACCTTGGGCATGAACTGACTGTTGTTGGTCGCGTCGTCGTTCACCCGCCGCGCGGCGCTCCAGGTCGCCCCGCCGTCATCGGAGTAGCGCGCCTCGATGTCGGTGTCGTTGCTCTCGTTGGGCTGCTCCCGGGTGTAGACCATGATCACCCGTCCGGCGTGGGCGCCGCCGGTCCTGTCCCAGGCGAGTCCGACCTCCGAGTCAACCGAGCGGTCCGGCTGCGGGGGGATGAAGTCGAAACCGCCGACGTGGGTCGCGGTCGCAAAGACGCGGTCGCCGAACCCGGCCGGCCCCAGCCCGTCGGGGTCGACGTTCACAAAGATCTTGCCGCCACCCTGCCCGCTCTCGGTCAGGGCGCAGGCCTCCATCACCTGGCCCGCAGGACCGATCGCCACGTCGCCGTAGGTGCAGTTGTTGGTCCCCGGGACCACCTCCACGGGGTTGAAGCCACCGACCGTGCCCAGCCCGGTGACCCGCGCGCCGCTTGCCACCATCGGCCCGCCGGCGTTGAACACCACCCAGACCGAGTCCTCGGCGGCGGTGATGGTGGGCTGGTCCACGAACCGGAACAGGCCGCGGGGGTCCCCCTTCGACTTCTTGGCGGGCAGGTTGGCTTCGGAGATGTTGGCGATCACGTTGAAGGTGAGGCCGCCGTCGGTGCTGAGCGCGACCGGGATCTGGTCCTCCACCTCATAGAGATAGGTCATGAACAGGTTGCCGTAACGGTCGAAGGACAGGCTCGGGTCGCAGCAGGCATCACCGAGGGGATCGTCGCCACCCAGACCGACGAGCCTCCGGGTCCAGGTCTTGCCGCCGTCGAAGCTCACACCCAGAAACATCCCGGCCGCGAGCTCGGAGCCGACATTGGTGAAGATCACGATGTTGTTCGGATTGGTGGGGTTGACCGCGACCGCCTCTTCGGACTCGTTGAAGTGGCGCTGGCTCACGTCGACGTTCGTCGGCGCCGCGCCCGCCGGCGCAGCTGGCAGAGCCAGCAGGGCCGTGGCCGCCATGGCGACGACGACCATGACCACAAGCCGCAAGCGAAGCATGCTCCAACCTCCTGCCCGCACGAGGCGGGGACAGGGGGCGACGCCGAACGCCAGGTCTCCGGCGGCCCCTTCTTTGGCACCGCGAAGCGATCTCTCGCGCACCTCCACGACGGCACAGCCCCGCCAGCCTATTGCCGCGCCATGGCCCTGTACAGAACCGGCCACCGCGGCACTCCGAAGAAATCGCCCCGGTCGGCGGGTTGCGCCAACCGGGGCGAGTGCGTCACGGCGCCTGGCTGAGCCAGCCGGTCACCGGCCCGCGGTGTACTCGAACGGATGGAGCTGCGCGCCCCCGGGCCCCAGCGTGTACGCGCTACCGGTGGTGGGACTGACCTGGATGTACGCACCGGCGTTGAGCAGGAACGTGTTGAAGAAGTTGAACGCCTCGATGCGGCGGATCAGGTTGCCCTGCTCGTCGATGACCAGCACCGCGGAGGCCGCGTTGTTGTTCGGCGCGCTGCCGAAGAAGTCCGGCGGGGCGGTCTCCTGCATCAGGAACAGGCCGCGTCCCCGGTCGACGGCCGGATGCCAGTAGGTCCCCCCGCCGAAGCTGAGGGTCTTCCCCGTCCCCGTGGTCAGGTCGTAGATGGCGGAGCCGTCGAGGAACGGGACCAGCGCCCGGTGGGTCGTCGAATCCACCGCCACGCCCGCGGCGAAGAACGTGGACAGCTGCGGGAACTGGCTGACCTGCCCTGAGTCCAGGTCGGCCAGCACGATCCTGCCGGGAGCGAACGGGTTCTGCGCGTCGTTGAAGGCCACCACCGCCTGGTTGGTGACGGTGTCCTGCCCCATCCCGCCGGCGGTCGACAGCGCTGCCGGGTCCAGCGCCGGGGTCAGGTCGATCGGCGTGCCGAAGGTCCCTGCGCCGATGTCCGACGGCAGCACCCGGAAGGTGACCTTGTCGCCGTTCTCGACGGTGAGCACCGCGGCGTCGCGGGTGTCCTGGTTGACCGCCGCGCACCCCGGGGAGCCGGCGTCCGCCGGCGGGTTCCAGGTGCCGACGTCGGCGCCGTCGCGCAGGACCCGGAAGGTGTCCTCGCCGGTGGCCGGGTCGAAGTCCTCGTAGAGCCCGACGCCGTTGGCGAACATCCCGGCGCAGCCGCCGGCCAGCGTGCCGTAGACATTGGGCGCGGACCGCACGGTCTTGGTCGCGGCCGCCTCGTCGAACGTCTCGACCGAGCCGAGCCGCGAGCCGTTGGCGGTCACCTGGTTGGAGGTCAGGAAGCCACCGCCGCCGCGCTCGTCGACGCCGTACCCGTTCACGACGCTCCCGCCGTCCCCGGCCTGCACGCCGTTCATGTCGACGGTGCTGATGCCGCTGGCGGTACCGACCACCTCTCCACGCCGGGTCGCCAGCACGCGCAGCACGTGGTTCATCGTCGGCGCGAGCCCGAGCTGGGATTCGTCCAGCGTGACCGTGCCGTGGTTGCCCTTGACGGGCACGAACGCCACCGAGCCCGTGTCATGGCCGTTGGCGTCCCTGGTGGTGCCGGCCGGGTTGTTGAAGGTGACCTGGCTGTTGAAGGTGGTCGGTCCCGGCGCGCTGATCTCGACCACCGCGCCGTCCGCGCCGTTGACCGGGCGCACGTCGAACTGGACCCGCAGCGAGCCCCTGTAGGGCAGCAACGCGACGTGGCTGAGCCGCGAGCCGGCCGCGCCAACCAGCGGCACCGCCGGCCGCGCGTCGCCGGTCGGCGCCACGCGCGTGAAGGCGAACGCCGAGTCGTTGCGGCTGAACCAGCCGCCGGGTGCGTCCTGGACGCCGACGCCGTAGATGCCGCCGCCGGCCAGCGCCGACACCGGCACGTCCACGGTGCCGGTCGGCTCGGTCAGCGCCTTGGTGAACGACGTGCGGAAGAACAGGCCGGTCGCCGACTCGATCCGGCCAGGGTGGGAGACGACCAGCGTCGGGTTGGTCGCGCTGGTCAGGCCGGTGATGTCGTAGCGGACCCGCAGCGTCGAGCCGCGGACCACGGGGTCGACGATCGGTGCCGGGGCGCTGTCGACGGTCCCGTCGGTGGGGCCGAACGTCAGGGTGACGGTCGCCTGGGCGAGCACCCGGCCCTGCAGCGAAGCCGTGTAGGTCAGCGGGACGCTGCGCGGCTCGTTCGACACCAGCGGCAGCCCGGCGGCGCCGAGGACCTCGGCCGGGAACACCCGCGCCCACGGTGTCGAGGCCAGCTTGCCCCCTGGCCCGGCAGCGGCGGAGAGCTGGTAGGTCACGCCCTTGTCCGGCAGGCCGGTCCAGTCGGGCGCGACGGTGATCAGGGCGTTGCGCAGCCGTCCCGTCAGCGGGATGGACGCCGGGTTGGTGTCGGTCTGGATCGAGCCGCCCAGCGCGCTGGCCTGTCGCCGTTGCGCCACCGCCACCCGGGCCACACCCGGTGCCACCGCCTCGCCGTGCCGGGCCAGCAGCGTCTCGACGGCGTTCGCCACGTCCACCTGCGGCCCGACGCGCACGGGCACGTCCGACTGCGGCACGGCGGGCATCGGACTCGACGTCTTGGTGAGGAAGTCGCGCACCGCCAGCGGATCGGCGTGCGTGCCGTCACGCCCCGCCAGCTCCCGGTCGCCGACGAGCCGGGCGACCTGGAGCACGACCGCCGCGGCGGCCGCCACCTCGGGCGCGGACGCCGACGTCCCACCCTGGAGCACCACCTGGACCGCGTTGGCCGCACCGCCGAACGGATGCTGGAAGCTCAGCACGTTGTCGCCCGGTGCGGACACGTTCACCCGCTCGCCCATGCCGCTCGAGTACGAGCGACCGCCGTTGTAGCGAGTGGCCGGGAAGGCCTGCTGCGCCTTCAGCGCCGCGTTCCGCGGGTCGCCGGGTGGCGCGGAGAAGATGTCGTTGAGCGTCGAGCCGCCCACGTCGATCGCGCCCGAATCCCGCACCAGCGAGACCGCGTCCGAGAACGCCACGTCGTTTAGGTCGGTGGGCTGCCGGCTCCCGCGGGCGACGTCGGTGTCGACGCTGCCCCCTGAGGGCGCGATGGCGGCGTTGGTGAACGTCCGCAGGCCGTCGCCGGAGGACACGCACACCACGATCCCGAAGCCGTGCACGATCGTCGCCAGCACCGACTCCAGCAGCGGGTCGTCCTCCAGGTAGCGGCTGGCGTAGCCGAACTGATCCAACGCGAATCCGAGCGACGCGGTGATCACACTCGGTCGCGGCGTCTGGTTCGCGGCCGCCAGGAACGCGGCGGCCACGTCGCTGATCACTCCCCCGGGCTTCCGCGGAATCACCAGCCGGTACTGCGCGCCCGGCGCGATGCCGAGCAGGTCGGTGAACCCCGAGCCGGTCGCCTCCGCGCGCTGCCGGTCGTGTGGCAGCGGCGCCATCATCGCGAAGTCGAGGCCCACCTCGACGAGTTGGGGGTCCTGGTTGCAGGTCGAGCCGTCGCCGTCGACGTTGCCGGCCGCGTCCGCGGTGTAGGTCGGAATCAGCGGCATCGACGGCCAGTCGAGGAATCGCTGGCCGTCCCGGACGATCGTGGTCGGGCCGAACACCGAAGCGAAGAAGTTGCACGGGTCGTTCGGATCGGCGGCCTGGGACGCGTCGGTGAGGTCGCCGAGCGACACGTTGGTGATGATCTCGCCCTCACCCGGCAACTGGCCCCGAGCGGCGAGCGCGGTGAACGCCGGCACCGCGTTGACCCCCGGCCGGTTCAGCAGGCTCTGCGCGCTGGACGTCAGCGCGAAGTTCGACGGCACGCCCTCGGCGGTCGCCGCCGCGGCGCCGGCGGTCGCGGCAGCGGGAGCGGCGGTGGGAGCGGCGCGCCCGGCGGGTTTGGTCACCGGAACCGAGCGTGTGTGCGTGGTCTTGACGGTCCAGTTGGGGCTGGCGTACAGCACGTCCGGGCTCGCCCGCAGCCGCTCGACCGCCGCGGGCACAGTCCCCTTGTCGACGTGCAGCACGTACGCGCTGGTGAAGTCGAGCAGCGGGAGCCCAGTCTCGGCCCGAGCGGTGGCCAGCCGGCCGTCGAGGGCCGACGGAGACAGCCCGGCGAAGAGCCGGTCGGCGCGCTTCACCCCGAGCCGGCTGAAGGTCGCGTCCGGGCGGGCGCCCTGCAGGCTGACGCCCGGGGCGGGCACGACCACGACCTGGTCGTCGGCGTACGGCGTGTCCGAGTCCGCGTGCGCGAGGGTGGTGATGACCTCGCCGCGCGCCGGCAACTGCCGAGCGGGACCGTCCCCGTCCGCGCTGACCAGTGGGACGCGGACCACCATCGTGCCGCGCTTGCCGTGCACCGTGGCGAGCCCGTCGGAGTACACGCTCGCCCACTCACCGTCGGGTAGCGCGAGGTGCGGGTAGCTGAGTGTCGCCGTGGGCGGCGATGGCGCCGCCGCGGCCGCCTCCGCGGCGGCGCCACGGCCGGGCACGCTGACCAGAGCCAGCACCAGCGAGACGAGTGAGAGGAGGGGCAACGCGCTGCGGCGGGAAAGCATGCGGATCACCTCAGGGGTTGTGTCCAGGTGCATGCGGGCGGCCTCACCGGCTGACGCTAGGGGTGCCGCCGATCGAGGTCAATCGGGCAGCACGACCGATATCGGTCACTGGCATAAACTACTCATCGAGCGACATATCCGGAGGGTGAGCATGCTCGAAGGAGTTGGGCTCGACGCCGAGCAGGGCGAGGTCTACCGGGATCTGATCGCCCGGCCGCGGTCGACGATCGACGACCTCGTGGGGCTGCGCCGGGACCGGTCGCAGCAGCGGATCCGGGAAGTGGTGGAAAGCCTCGTCGACCTCGGGTTCGCCGTCTGCACCGACGTCACCTCCACCACGTATGCGGCGATCGCGCCCGACGTGGCGGTCTCCGGGCTGGTGCGCGCGCGCATCGATGACGCGCGGCGCGCCGAACACGCCGTGCCCGACCTGATGGCGGCCTTCTGGGAGGGACGCCGGGCCGACCCCGTCGACTTCTTCGAGCTCGTCACCGATGAAGGCACGCTGATGGAGCGCTGGTACCGGCTGCAGGAGTCAGTGCGGCACGAGGTGCGCGCCTTCGACTGCCCTCCCTATCTCGCCGACCCGCTCGAACCCGATCCGGCGGAGCTGGAAGGCCTCGCCCACGGGATCGCGTACCGGGTGATCTATGCCGACGAGGTGCTGCGCGTCCCGGGCCGGTGGGTCGATCTCGAAGCCGGCATCGCCGCCGGCGAGCAGGCCCGGGTCGCGCCGCGGCTGCCGGCGAAGCTCACCCTCTTCGACGACTACGTCGCCGTCATGCCGGTCAGGCCCGCCGATGCAGACCGGCCGACCGCCGCCGTGGTCGTCCACCGCTCGCCGATGCTCGATGCCCTCTCAGCGTTGTTCGAGTGCTACTGGGAGCGCGCGGTCCCGATCGTGATCGGTGCCGACGGTGCGCTCGGCAGCGAACCGCCGGCGCAGTCCGCCGCGGACGAGGATCGGCTGATCCGGCTCCTCGCCGCGGGGCTCGGCGACAACGCGATCCAACGCGTGCTCGGCGTGAGCGCCAGCACCGTGCAGCGCCGGGTCCGTGGTCTCATGACGCGGCTGGGCGCGACCAGCCGGTTCCAGGCCGGGCTGCTCATCGGCCGCACGAGCGCGGGGTGGGACGGGCCGGACGACCGCACGGCGGCACCCGCCGCCGCGGCATCGGACGACCTCGCGGCGGAGGTCGCGCCGGCTGGCCCGGCGTCGACCTGACCTCCACACATTCGGGGTCTACAGGGGCATTCATCAGGGTGCCGGGGGGCGCCGGTCACCACACGGTCACGAGACTCGCGCCGAGATGGGAAGCTAGCAAGCTGAATGCAACCAGCGTCATTCTCGACGTCAACCGGGGTTGCGCGCCGGGGTGACGATCGCGATGCCGCGACCGATCACTGGGGAGGCTGGTGCGGGATGCTCGAGGCGTATGTGCTCATCCAGACCGAAGTCGGCAAGGCCGCGCAGGTCGCTCGCGCGGTCAGGGACCTCGACGCGGTCGATTCGGCGGAGGACGTCGCGGGTCCCTACGACGTCATCGCCCGGGTCCACGCGCGCAACATCGACGAGCTCGGCAAGCTCGTGGTCGCCCGCATCCAGGCCGTGCCCGGCATCACCCGCACCCTGACCTGCTCGATCATCAAGCGCTGACGGGACCAGGAGTGGATCAGGGTCCCCGGGCCTTCTAAGCGACTGTGTCGTCGTCGTCCTCCGCCGCCCGCTTGGCGAGCCGGAAGGTGGTCACCTTTGCCCCGCCAAACAGGTCTTCGGTTCGCATCTTGACCGACTCGGTCTGCGTGCCCGCGGCGAAGGTGACCGTGTCGTGCCGCAACACCTCCGGGTCGACACAGACCCTGGCTCTGATCAGGGAAGCCAGCGGCGGGAGGGCACCGAGCTCGTAGCCGGCGAAGTCGCGACGCAACTCCTCCTCCGTCGCGAGGCGAGCACGGTTGTCGGCAACGGCCTCGCGGACCCGGTGGAGGTCCAGGCGCCGGGACGCGGGGATGACCATCAGCGCATACCCAGGCCCCACCCGCACCGCCACCGTCTTGAGTACGTCACCGGCGTCCATGCCAAGCGCTCGCGCCTCATCCATGCACGTGTTTGCCTGCCGATGGGCCAGCACCTCGAAGGCGCTGCCCTGCCGCTCGAGATGCTCGGTCACGACCGACATCGAGCTCACCCCCCAAGCGGGACGTGGCGGGATCCGAATCGTCGCCTCTGCTCGTCCCGCGGCGTCTGTCACACCGTACACGGCCCCGGCGGCCCCGCGGGGCGGGCCGCCGGTTTGGCCCTGAGGTCCTGAAGTCCCGCATCTGCCTTGCTTGACCCGACCGGTCTGACTTGCGAGGCTCATCGGACCGGGCCGTCTGCCCAACGGGGGGAGACGGCGACCGGCGGCCGGGTGAGGAGGTCTTTGTGAGATCTCGCTGGCTTGTTGTCCTTGCTGCCCTTTCCATGGTGCTCGCCGGTGCCTCCAGCGGTACGGCACTGGCGGGCGCCAACGCCCTGGTCACTCGCGACAGTGCGGCTTCGAGCTATCTGCGCTACGACGGGTCGACTGACGCCACAACCGCCGCATGCAGCACGGGTCGGCGCTCGCAGAATGAGCCGACCATCGCCGTCAATCCGCACAACCCTCAAGTCGTCGTCGCCGGCGCGAACGACTATTGCGCCCAGATCGTCAACGGCGACGTCTGGACGGGCTACTACCGCTCCACCAACGGGGGGTCCAGCTGGCAGGACAGCCTGGTTCCCGGCTATCCGGCCGACACGTCCGCGGCGGGACTTGCCTCTCCCGTGCACGGCACCTGCGGCGCGGCCGGCGACCCCTCCCAGGCGTTCGATCGTGACGGTCGGCTGTTCTACGCCTTCATCTGCTTCAACCGCGTCAAGCCCGTCAACGGCGGCGTGTTCGTCTCGCGCTACACCGACGACGGCGCCGCATACGACCGAACCGTCCTGGTCAAGCGCGGAACCCCCTCTGGGAAGTTCGGTGTGGGCCTGTTCCAGGACAAGATCAACCTGACCGTGGACCAGACCACCGGCCCGTTCTCCGGCAATGCCTACGTGGCCTGGTCGCAGTACGACGGAATCGCCTCCAACAACGCCGTGCTGTTCTCCCGCTCCACCGACCACGGCCTGACGTTCTCCCGCCCCGTCAAGGTCACGCCGAAGGCGCATGGGACGGCGTCATTTACCGACCTTGCCGTCGGGCCCGACGGTGCGGTGTACCTGGCGTTCATCACCTACGCATCGTCATCCAACCCGAACACCGACGTGTGGGTCTCGAAGTCCACCGACGGTGGGGAGTCCTTCGGCGCGGCAGCGCACGTGGCCACCATCGACCTGTTCGACTCCAGCCAGTTCAGCGGCAACGGCGCGACCGACTGTGGCGACGGACCGTTCGCCTGCCCCAGTGGACTCACGTTCTCGAGGTTCACCACCGCTCCGGCGGTCGCCGCGGACGCCACCGGCGTGCACGTGGTCTGGAACGCGAAGCTGGCGAACGGCCAGTCCAAGGTCTTCGTGCGCAACTCGCCGGACGGGACCGCCTGGCCAACGCCCGCCGCCACGCTGGACGGCGTGGCCGCCGGCCACCAGTGGACGCCCGACATCGCCTCGGCCGGCGGGGTGATCACGGTTGTCTTCTACGACTCACGGGGCGACCCCGCGTATGCGCCGAGCCTGCCACCCGGGAACACCGCCGGCGGGCAGAACTCAGGCGACGTGATCCACACCTGGGTGGCAAAGTCCGCCAACGGCGGCACAACCTGGGGCGAGACGCAGGTCTCCACCGCGGGCAGCAACTTCGGCTGGGAGACCCACGGTTCCCGGCGGGACGGGTTCTGGGGTGACTACATCTACGTGTCGGCCGTCGGGTCCAACACGATGGTTACCTGGACCGACTCGCGTGACCTCGTGCCCGGCACCGACCCGCGCGAGACCGGCGCCGCCGACGACCACGACGGCTTCGACGTCTTCCAGCCATGCACGTATGTGCCCAACGACATCAACGCCCCCGCGTACTCCTCCCCCACCATCGCAGACCCGTGCCTGTCCCAGGGAGGCCTGGACCAAAACATCTACGCCGCGAACGCTTAGGGTCGCGCCGCAATGACGCTGACGCGGGCGCCCGGGTCCTCGCCCGGGCGCCCGCGTTCACGGCCGGCCGGGCTGAGGCGAGTATGCCGCGAGTATCCGGCGAGGCGTGCGCGCCGGGGACGGCTCAGCCCCGATGGAGGTGCTCGGCCACTTTCTCGGCGATGGCGCTCGACAGCGACCCCATGAAGTTCGGGTCCGCCTTCATGGCAGCGACGATGGCCTTGGCATCCACCTGGACCGGGACCTTCAGCTGGGCGGCGATGCTGTCAAGGGAGTTGCGACCCGGCCCGCCGTGGGCCAGGACGCTCAGGCTCTCCTGGACGCCGCCGCCGGGGACGGCGCCGACCTTCTGGTTGATGTGCTGCTTGAGTGCCTCGACGTCAGCAGCGCTCATGCTGGGATCTCCTAGTGCGGGGATCAGCTCGTTCTCGAGCTGAGCCAGGCGGATGTCGCCAGGGCAGCTATGGTTGCTCTTGTTCCACCCGGGGAACTGGCGGTGGTAGCCGATCCCGTGCCCGTCGGTGGTCTCGACCATCCGGAAGGGGATGTCGTGCTGCTCCCCGATCCAGGTGACCAGCTCGACCAGGCGCTGGAGTTGGATGTCCGTCCACCGGGTTTCCGGCTGGTGCTTGTCCTCGGTCTCGATGCTGATGCAGTACTCGTTGCCGTCGAACTGGGAGTCGGCCTGCATGGACGTGTCCCGCCACTGCCAGACGCGGCCATCCATGGCGACGCCGAAGTGGGCCTCGAACGGCGTCGACAGGAAGCGGTCCTCCGCGCTCTCGATGGTGCCGTCCATGGTGTGGATGCAGACGATGCGAGCGGTAATTGGCGGGTCGTTGGCACGAGGTGGCTTGTTGTGATCCTCGGCGTTGGGATAGCGGGCCATGGCGCCTCCTCAGCGGTGTGCCAGGCAGGGTGGGGAGCCGCGGGCTGTTCTTGGTCTTCTCCGCAAAAAGCCACGAACAATTGCATGTGGAATCGTAGGTCCGCGGCAAGCACGGACAATCCTTACATTGCCGTATACCACGCTACTTCAGGTCGATGAGGTCGGTTGCACCATTGGCGCGCGCCATGGTGCCGCCTGGTCATCGCGATTGCGGAAGCATACGGCCGAATGGATCGTCAGGCAGAAATATCGTCGACCTCTCGTATATGGTAGAACCGGTCTGACGTCACGGGACGGCCAAAGGGGGGGCAACGTGGGGTTGTCGGCGACGACAACGGGGGTGCTGATCGGCGCTGGCGCGACGGTCGGCGGTTCCCTGGTGACCGGACTGCTCGGCCGCCTGGTCTCCAGCAGGCGGCGAAGGCGGGAAGACCGCCGGCGATGGATTGGGGCGAGGAGGCACGCCGACGCGAACTTCCTTCAGGCCGGAAGGGACGCATACCTGGCTGCCGACGAGATGTTGGAGACGCTGATCCGGCACAAGGACTTCGCACAGCGGTTCAGAGCCGCCGAAAGGCAATTTGAAGCAGCCAAAAGAGGGCTGACGGATCCTCCCAATATTGCGGGGCTTCGAGCCGAGCGTCGAGCCATCGCGACTCGAATTGAAAGCCTCGAGAATCAACTCGATGAGCTGGCTCACCGGCTCGCTGAAGCCGCGACGGAGATCTGGGTGATCGCTTCTCGTCGGGTTCATGACGCAGCTTGCACGCAGGTCGAGGTGCTCGAGGAGGTCCTTGGCTCCTCGAGGACCGAATGGGACTCCTGGACCACCGAACAGGTTCGCGGGATGCGTGCGGAGTTGCGCAAGCATTGGTGGGAGGCCAGCGAGGAACTTCAACAGGCGGTTATCGATGAGTTGGCGGTGGAGTCGCGTAGGCGCCTCCCTCGTCGCCGCGCGCTGATCAGGTCGGCGCGACACCGCCAGGCGCCGCCCCTCGCCATTCCGCCCCGGCCTGGGATGTCCATGGAAATGGCAGCAGGTCCGGTTCGGTCCAGCCGCACCGAGCCTTGGGGGAGGCCAGGGTCGTGGACCGGTAGTGACGGGTGAGCAGCCGCTTGTCGAGCAGCGCCGCAGCGGTCGTGGAGGTCCCCCGCACCATTCGAAACGGGCCGAGCTGGAACGGGCGCCGTCAGTGCGGGCTGTGCTGGGCCAGACCGGCGGCGGCGACCTGCGGGTCGATCCCGGGACCGTGGATGCTCGAGCGCGCGGCGGCCCGCACGGCGTCCGCGTCCCCACGCCGCTCAGGCGGCAGCCCATTGAGGGCTTTGCGGAGCAGCTCCTCAGCTCGAGCCGGCAGCGTCGAGACGGGCGGCGCCGGCGGCACCACGAGCGGCGCTTCTACCACCAGGGCGTGCTCATCTCAGATCCTGCCTGCTCCTGATCGCTCCGGACGAGTGCCGCGACGAGCACCGCCTTATCGCCCGAGACGTCGAGCTCTGCCTTGGCCTTGGTCTGGCCGGTGTGGGAGATCCCCACACCCATCAGCGCCATTGCGCCGGCAACCACCACCGCCGCGATTGCGGCTCTGCGTCGAGTCATGTTGGCCCTCCTTCGGAGCGCGTCTACTGACAGGAATTCGGCCAGCGCCGCCCTTCGGATTGCCCCGGGGCAGATTCAACGGCCGACGGCGAACCGGGGGTTGCGGGTGTGAGACACCTTGCTTATGGTCTGGACCCCCCAACATCAGGACGCCCAGGGCATCACGAACGCCCTCTGTCAGAGCCTGGATGAATGTCCATCATGCCTGCCGATACCGTGCTCACCGACGCGATCGCCGACGCGGCCCGGCGCGCGTTCACACAGGTGCGCGCCGAGAATCCCGCTGAGGAGTTCTACTGCTTCGCGCTGTTCACCAGCGGGGTCGTCAGCGTGATCGAGCCGACCTGTATGGGTGAGCGGGCGCTGCGCCAACAGGCCCAAGACGCCGTCG
>JBEDUQ010000056.1:0-2614 GCA_040414855.1 Actinomycetota bacterium | reverse complement strand
TCGACCAGCGCCCGCGCCTCGTCCTGCTCGCGCTTGAGCCGCATCGCCAGGCGGGCCTGCGCCTCCAGGCGCTTGGCAAGCGCCTGCTCGAGCTTGTCGAGCCTGGCGCGCGCCCGCACCAGGTCGGGCAGCGCGGCCCGGTCGGCGCGCGCCCCCTCGACCGCGCGCCGGGCGGCGTCGCGCCGTCTGGCCAGCGCGCTCGACTCGGCCAGCAGCTCGCCGCCCTGCGCGTAGGCGGCGTCGAGGTCCTCGGCGATGATCTCCAGACGCTGGTTCTGGGCGTCGAGCTTGGCGCGCAGGCGATCGGCCTTTGCCCGCAGCTCGGGGAGGCTCGGGGTCGCGACCGCCCGGTTGGTGCCGAGGCCGACCGCGAGGCAGACGGCCAGCAGGCCGAGCAGCGCGACGGCGCGGCCGCGACGGGATCGCAGGAGTTGCAGCAGCACCATCCACCTCCGGGCGTCGGCCGGTTCCGAGGTCTTGCGGTCGGCGGATGTTCGGAGCCGCGGGGCCCGGCGGATGGTGCGTAGCACTAAGGAACGTCGCTCTTCGTAGCGAATCTACGTCGCCGAGGGGGCAGGCCGGGACGGCCGGGGCCCCGAATGCCATGCGGGCGCCACCGACCGACTCGCGAGGAGGGAACCATGCGGTTTCTGAGGCCCGCCGCCGCCGTCCTGGCCCTGACCGCCGCGCTCGCCGCCTTGCCCGGCGTCGCCGGCGCCAGCGTGTCCAGGCCGATCGCGCAGGTGCGGATCGCGCACCTGTCGCCCGACGCGTCGTACGTCGACGTCTACGCCGTCAGCCTCAACCGCGACCAGGTCTTCCCCAACGTGTTCTACAAGGCCGTGTCCGCCTACTGGGGCGTCGCGGCGGGGGCGTTCACCTATGAGGTCCGGCCGGCTGGCGCCGACCCCACCGCGCCGGCCATGGTCTCGCTGACCGGGAAGCTCCAGCCGGGGCGCAGCTACACGCTCGCGCTCGCCGGCCCCAAGGCCCGCCTGAAGGGCCTGCTGCTCAGCGACGACCTCTCCCCGGTCGGCGACGGCAAGGCCAGGGTCCGCTTCGTCGACAGCCTGCTGGGCCGGGGCGGCGTCGACGTGGTCGCCGCCGGCAAGGTGCTGGCCCGCGGGCTGTCGCTCGGTTCGGCGAGCGCGTACGCCGAGATGGCGCCAGGGCAGCGGCGGGTCCGGGTGGTCCGCGCCGGTACCGACCAGACCCTGTTCGACGACACGCTCACGGTCCGGGCGGGCGCGGTCACCACCGCGATCCTGACCGGCGGCGCCGGCGAGCCCGACGACCTGCTGGTCGTGCGCGACGGCGCCGGAGTCCGGAGCATGCCCGCCACCGCCGGGGGAGTCGCCACCGGCGCCGGCGGCACCGCGCCCTCCGCCGAAGCGGTGCCGTGGCTCGGCCTCCTGCCGCTCTCCTCGGTCGCGGCGGTCGCTGTGGTCGCGCTCTTCCCGCGGCGCCGTGGACAGAGGGTCGCCCGCGTCGCCCGCGTGGCGGTCCGGCTCGTGCCGTTGGTGCTCCTCGCCGGCTGCACGATCGGGAGCGCCGGGCCGGCCCCCGCGCCCGGCGGGCCCGCCGGGACCACGCCCACCGCGACCGCCGCGCCCACTGCGCCCGGGGCACGCGCCGCGCTCACTGCGCCCGGGGGGCTCGCCGCGCTCGCCCCGTCCGCCGCCCGCCCGCACCTGGAGGTCAGCGTCTTCCCGAGCGCGGTCCACGTCCCCGGCCGGGAGTCCGCACCGGTCCGGCTCACCATCGGCGAGATCGGCGTGGACACCGCGTTGGTGCCGCTCGGCCTCGACGCCAAGGGCGCGCTCCAGGTCCCCGAGGACTTCGCCCGCGCCGGCTGGTTCACGGGGGGACCGCTGCCCGGTGAGCAGGGCCCCGCGGTCATCGCCGGGCACGTCGACTCCCGCGGCGGGCCGGCCGTCTTCTACCGCCTCCGCGAGCTGAAGGCCGGCGACACCGTCCAGGTCCGCCGCGCCGACGGGATCAGGCTCAGGTTCGTGGTCGAGAGCGTGCACCAGTACCCCAAGGCAGCCTTTCCCAGGGAGGCCGTCTTCGGCGCCGCCGCCGCGCAGGCGCTGCGCCTGATCACCTGCGGCGGCAGCTTCGACCACCAGCGCCACAGCTACCGCGACAACCTCATCGTCGACGCCAGCCTCACCGGCTTCTCCCAGGGGTGACGGTCGCGGGCGCCGCTGGTCGCGGCGCGGCGTCAGGACCTGGCGGTCGCCTCGGCGAGGCGCCTGGCGAGATAGCGGCGCTCCGCGTCGGTGGGGGCGAGCTCCAGCGCCCGGCGGTAGCCCGCGGCGGCCTCGGGATGGTGCCCGAGCCGCCGGAGCAGGTCGGCCCGGGTGGCGGCCAGCAGGTGATAGTCGTCGAGCTCGCCGGACGCCTCGAGGTCGCGGACCAGGGCGAGGCCGGCCGCGGGACCGTCCGCCATGGCAACCGCGACCGCGCGGTTGAGCTCCACGACCGCGCTGGGCGTCAGCGTGGCCAGCCGGTCGTAGAGCGCGGCGATCTGGGGCCAGTCGGTGGCCTCGGCGGTCGGCGCGGTGGCGTGGCAGGCGGCGATGGCGGCCTGGACCTGGTACGGGCCGGGCTC
>JBEDUQ010000055.1:0-29424 GCA_040414855.1 Actinomycetota bacterium | reverse complement strand
CTGTCAGCGAATCGCTCTCAGACCTCTCTGTGCGGGTCACCGTAACCGGCGCCGCAGTATTTCCTTCGCAATAGCTGGCCCGGTGGCGGGACAGGCTCTCGGCCCGACCTCCAGCACGGCCTCGGCGCCGATTTCTCTTGGCGCGCTGAATGGTAAATTGACTCGACACCCGATGGGATCTTCGACCGTCCGGAGCTCGAGGAGTCGCGGCAGCGGCGGCCGCAATGCCAACCGCCGCCCGGGCTCTACTGGTGGCGGCTGCCGCGGGCGGCGGTCGGCTGGTCGGACGGAAGGCTAGCGGGGGACGGCCAGGTAGTTGGCGGCGACGCCGGGCTTGAAGCCGGTGAGCTCGAGGACCTGGCCGTTGATGGTGCTGGCATAGGCGATCACGCCGTCCTTGCGCACGCAGAAGACCTGCGGCGGCGGCGGGTTCTCGATGGTGGAGGTGAAGGTCGCGCAGTCCACCTTCGTGCCCTGGACCGTGCGCGTGGTGGTCGCCAGCTTGATCTCGCGGCCGGACCCTTTGACCAGGCCGTCGATCAGGTGCAGGACCGCCGCGGGGTAGGTGTTGGCAACCTCGGTGGGGTCGTCGAGGCCGCTGGTCTGGGTGCAGCGCCAGCTCTTGCCGGAGGTCATGCAGCCGCTCATCAGCTTGCCGTCGTACACCACCACGCTGCGCTGCTTGCCCTGGTCGATGTGGAACCCGAACTTGGGAGGGTTCTGCGCGAGCCTGGCGGTGGCGTTCCCCCCGCCGGAGAGGTGCACCCGGTAGGTCACGGTGTAGGTGCCTTCGACCCCCGCGTGAGCGGATATGAGGATCTGGTTCACCTTGTCCGGCACGCCCGCGATGGTGGAGCCGCCGGTCGGCGAGCCGCCGCCTTGGGCGCCGGGTGCCTGCCGGTTCGACGCATCGCCCGCCGAGACGCCGCCTGAGGTGGAATTTTCCGGGCCGCCGGGGCTGTGATCCTTGCCGGTGCACCCACTTGCCGCGAATGCGACCACGAATGACATCGCCAAGGCCCATCCAGGCGCCCGCCTGAGCGTTCGGCCCAATGCCGAGCACGGGCCGCGATAGGGCAGCTTGGTATTCATTGACCAATTCTAGGCGAAATCAGTTACAGATACCAGAGGAAATTTGGTTGCCATTGCCACCACGGGCACAACCCATCGGTCCGGCGGACCTGGGACGTCAGCCGGCCGAGGCGCGGCCGCGGGTGCCGGCGGTGATGAAGAAGGTGACGGCGTAGAGGAACCGGCCCGACGCGACCGCTTGGTCGAGCTGGACGGGCCAGGCGTTCGCTTCCTCGGCGCTGAGCAGCCCGCGGTCGTGCGCGGTGGCCGCCCAGGTCCAGAGGCCCATGACGTTGTCGACGGCGGTGGGGTCGCGCACGACCAGGGTGGCGGGCTCGACCCGCGGGTCGTCGACGCCCAGCTCGTTGAGCAGGCCGGGTACGCGGTGGGCGATGGTGCCGTTGCGCAGGAGATGGTCGGCGCGGAAGCGCAGCACCCGCCGGGCGAGCTCCTGGTCCTCGACGTCGACGACCTGGGTGTCGTAGTCGGGATCGACCACCACCAGGCGGCCGCCGGGCCGGGTGACCCGGACCAGCTCGGCGAGTGCTCGACCGGGGTCGGCGAGGTGCTGCACGGTCCGGTCCGCCCACGCGCCGTCGAAGCTGGCGTCGGCGAACGGGAGCGCCTCGGCCTGGCCGGCGACCGCGCCGGTCTCGCGGCGGCTGGCCGCTCGGGCCATCGCGACCGAGCGGTCCAAGACGACGGCGAGAGCCTCGGCGCCAACGCTTTCGCGCCGTACAACCTCGCGGAGCGACCGGGCGGCCGCGCCGGTCCCGCCGCCGACGTCGAGGTAGCGGCCGCCGGCGACCGGAGCGAGCAGCTCCAGGACGCGTGCTTTGTAGGCCGCGTAGAAGGGCTCCTCACCGAGGCGGTCGAGCAACCGGACCCAGGCGTCGGGGTCTGACTGGTCGTCCACGGAGGTGAAGCCGTGCGCGCCACCGCTCATGCCCTAGTAGGGCACGAACGACGGGAAGCGTGCGAGGGGGCCGGGTGGCGCTGCGGGCGCAAACACCCGCCGCGGCGCTTGCGGGCACCGGCGGGGGACTCTACCTTCGGCGGATGGCGCATCCGCGGGTGTACAGCGAGGACGACCCTTACCTTGCCGACCTGCGCAAGGTCTGCCTGGGGCTGCCGGAGTCGAGCGAGGTCGAGGCCTGGGGACGGCCGACCTTCCGGGCCGGCAAGAAGCTGTTCGCGGTGTTCACGGTCGACGACCAGCCTGCCTACTCGATGATCTTCAAGCCGGAGCTGGCGGAGCGGCCGGCGCTGGTTGAGGACCCGCGCTTCTACGTGCCACCGTATTTCGGCCCGGGCGGGTGGCTGGCGCTGGATTTCACCGCGGCCGAGGTCGACTGGGACGAGGTGGCCGAGCTGGTCGAGTCGTCGTACCGCCAGGTGGCGCTCAAGCGGATGCTGAAGGCGCTGGACGAGCGCCGCTGATCGTCGCTCAGTGCCCGGCGAGGCGTTCGACCACGGGCGCGGCGGTCTCCAGCAGCTCGTCCGACACGACGTAGTACGACAGCCCGAACCGCTCGCGCCGCTCCTGGAGCTGGTCGGCGATCCGCTCGACGGGGCCGAGCAGCATCGACGGCATCTCGAGCAGCCTTGCGCCCTGCCCGTCCCAGCCGCGCTCGGCGGCGATCCGGTCGGCCAGGGCCGTGGCGTCGTGCCCGATCACGACGGTCGTGAACGCGCTCAGCTCGACCTGGTCGAACCGCTCGCCGGCTGCTTCGCGCACCCAGCCGATCTTCCGCGCGATCGTCTCGGGCGAGCGCTCGGAGAGCTCCTCGGAGATGGTGCCGTCGGGGAGGGCTTTGGGCAGGATGTTGACCACGTCGGCCTCGCGTCCGGCGAGGCCGAGCATTCGCTTGGAGCCGGCGCCGATCAGGATCGGCGGCCGCGGCCGCTGCACCGGCAGGGGAAAGCTCTCGAGGCCGTCGAGCGAGTAATGGCTGCCCTGGAATTTGGTCGGTGACCCGGACAGCAGGCGCTTGATGACCTGGATGGATTCCTCCAGACGGTCGACGCGCACACCTGGAGGGTCGAACGGGAACCCGGCCTGCTCGTACTCCTCACGCAGCCAGCCGGCGCCGATGCCGAGCTCGAAACGCCCTTCCGACAGCACGTCCAGGGTCGCCGCCTCCTTGGCGAGCACGGCCGGGTGCCGGTAGTCGTTGTCGAGCACCATCGTGCCGACCCTCAGGGTGCTGGTCGCGGCCGCCGCGGCCGTGAGCGCGACCATCGGCGCGAGCTGTTCACCGAACGGCTCGCGCACGAAGTGATCGCGGAGCAGCAGCGTCGAGTAGCCCAGCTCCTCCGCCCGCCGCGCCTCCCGCAGCAGTTGCTCGCGGTCGCGGATGCTCTCGCCGACCACGCCGAACCTGAACCGCCGTTGGCCCTGTTCACCCATCGTCCGACTCTCCTCGTGTGCGGCGCAGGGTGCTATTGTCGGCGCCCCTGGCGGGCCGGCGCTGGCGGATTCCGGACGGAGCGTTTCAGGTCAGCGGCGGCGGCGGCGCTTCCGGGTGAAGAGCGAGTCCAGGACCAGAGCCGCGCCGATCGACGTCATCCAGACGTCCTTGGCGATCGCGGTGCCCTGCTCGGTCGGGCGCACGCTGCCCTCGCGGCGCAGGCCGGGAGCCTTGAGGTACATCTGGTTCAGGCTGGCGGAGAAGCCGAGCAGGCCGAGCCCGGCCAGGAACGGCGGGACCACCGGGATCGCGACCAGCGCCGAGCCGAGCGCGATCTCGCTGTTGGAGAGCAGCTTCACGAAGCGCTCGGGCTCCATGTCGCCGAGCTGGGGGAAAGCGTGCGCGGCCATGGTCTGGAGCCGCTTGGCGCGCTCGGGGTCAACGTCCTGCTTGCCGAGACCGGAATTGAGGATGAACGCGCCCGTCGCCAGTCGCACGGGGAAGTGCCAGGCTTTGGTCGCCATGATGTTTCGCACTCCTATGGTTCGTCGGTTGAGCAATGTCACTGGGGGCATACCGCGTGGCGGCGCCGATCAAGCGTAGGCCCGTTCTCCGTCGTCCACAGCCGTCGTCCACAGCCCTCGGGGCATGCTTGAACCATGCGGTAGAGTTCGCCGTCATGAAACTGACCACGAGCCAGTCAATCGAGCCAGCTCTGCGGAGTCTTGCTGGCTTGACAGTTTGTGCCCTGGTGGTCAACCCTCGGGGCCATGAGCGATACCAAGCGCTTGGAGGCTCCCCCGCCCCCGACCCCCGAGGCGCTCGCGGAGTGGCGGGCGCTCATCGCGCGTTTCGAGGACGGCGATGAGTCAGACCTGGTCCCGTGGGAGGAGATCGCCGCAGAGCTTGGCCTATAGGGTCGTAGCTCAACCTGCGGTACGGGACCAGCTCTACGACGCTCCGGCGGAGCTTCAGGGCTACATTGCGGGGGTCGTGGCGGTGCTCAGGGTCGACCCGGTTGCGGTGTCGGCCGCTTTCGAGACCAGATACGACGACGACGTGCGCACAGCCCTGTTCGCGGGCGGCCGCGGATTCCTCAACTACTGGGTGATCGAGCGCAGGCAGGCCGTGATCCTGCTCAACGTCACCTGGGCCGCCTGAGCGGGACGCTCGATCGCCGGCTTGGGGCCGGCGGCGCCGTCACCCCGATCGAGCGCCGCCGGCCTTCGCCGCCCGGAGCCGCAGCCCGGCCCCGGCCGACACCTTGCTCACCCCGCGGGAACCCGCCGCGGGGTAGTCGAGTCGCCCATGGTCAGGAGTCTCGCACGAGCCCGTGACAGCCCCCGGCAGCCCGGCGATACGGCGCCCAGGCCGCGGCCAGATGCCCTTCGGCGTCCAAGCGCCCCGGGTCGGGTAGGGTTGGCGCGAACCAAGCGCGAACCAAGCGCGAACCGCCAGCGAGCACCCAGCGAACCACCAAAGGAGCGCACCCTTGCCCGACACCTACGCGACCCTGGTCACCAACCGTGGGGACATCCGCGTCCAGCTCTTCCCCGACACGGCGCCGAAGACGGTCGAGAACTTCATCGGCCTGGCGAGCGGCTCCAAGACCTGGTCGGACCCGGCCACGGGAGCGCCGCAGCAGCGGCCGCTGTACGAGGGCCTGATCTTCCACCGCGTGATCCCGCAGTTCATGATCCAGGGCGGCGACCCGCTCGGAAACGGCCGGGGCGGCCCTGGCTACGAGTTCGAGGACGAGCTGAGCGGGCCGCAGCGCTTCGACCGCCCCGGCCGGCTGGCGATGGCCAACGCTGGGCCGAACACCAACGGCAGCCAGTTCTTCATCACCCACGCGCCGACGCCCTGGCTGGACGGCAAGCACACCATCTTCGGCCAGGTGGTCGCCGGGATGGACGTGGTCGACGCGATCGCCGCCATCGACCGCGACCCGAGGGACCGTCCGCTCGAGGACCAGGTCCTGCAGCGCGTGGTGATCGAGCGGGAACAGCCCTGAGCGGTTGACGGCCACGCGCGCGGGGTGCCACCTTCGCATCGGGCGGTCGCCGGGCAACGCGGCCGGCGCCTCGCGCGCCTCGCGCGCCTCGCACCGCGGCCTCGCCCGAACCGTCGCGGACCGCCCGATAACCAGAGAGGAGTGTGGGCGTGTTCAGGAACTGGAAGGGACTCGGCTTCCTGGCCGTGCTCGCGGTGGTCGTGCTCCTCTGGATGCTCGGCAAGACCGACGTCGTCCTGGCCGCGCTGATCGGCGGGCTGATCCTGCTGACCGGCAGGACGGTGTTCAGGTCCTACAACACCACCAAGGGCCCGACCGGGCCCGCGGTCGACGTGGTCGAGGAGGGCACCCTGCTGGTGTTCGCCTGCGAGGTCTGCGGCGAGCAGCTGGTCCTGCTGCGAAAGGGCACCGACGCGGCCCCGCGCCACTGCGCCGAGAAGATGATCCTGCGGAGGGTTCCCGCTCCCCACAACGAGCTGAACTGATTCCCTATGGAGATCCCGCCCCCGCGCCGCGGAGCCTAGCTTTCGTCGGCGATGCGCTCCGCGCGCTCGCGAAGGGCGCGGTAGTCCTGTCCCCGCCGGTCCTCGGGCGCGAGCTTGTCGGTCGAGGTGAAGCCCCATCCCTGGTAGCGGACGGCGACCCGCGAGTAGCGGCGGCGCAGCTCGCCGCCACAGCTCTGGCAGGCACCGGGGGCGCCGTCGCCGAGCCGCTGGAGATGCTCCTCGGAGTTTCCACAGGCCCGACAGGCGTATTCGTAGAGAGGCATTACCCTGATCCAGACGCTGGTTGTTGACCCTGTCCTCCGCTTGTCCCCAGGGTTATCCACAGCTGGGGATGAAATAACAGAGATGTAGTTCCGCAGCTCACGGAGTTGGCTCGATCAGGTCCAGCGCGTCGCAAGGATCAGTCCGAAAATAAGAGGCACGAAGCCGATCGCCAGGTTGTAGTTGTTCAGGTTGGCCAGGGTCGGCGGCAGGATCTGCATGTAGAACAGCAGGATGTAGATGATTCCGACAGCGAGGCTGATGACGATGGTGGGACCGACCCATGGCGCGGACCGCTTTGGCTTCGGGCGTGGTGGCGGCACGTACCGGCGGCGCTTGGAGCGGGACTTCGGCATGAGGGTCGATCCTTTCCACAGGGCTGTCCACAGATTCGGCGTTATCCACAGGCTCGGCCGGGGCCGCGCCGCGGACACGCCGGTCACGACCTCCGATCGTAGCGTGCGCGGCGCTCGAGCGGGGATGGGCTCGTTGCTTCGCTTGCGTCGGAGCGGCCAGGTGGCCATTGCGCTCCTGCTCGTCGTGGTCCTGGGCGCCTGCTCGGGGGGCAGCGGCAAAGCCTCGGGCTCGGGCGCCGACAACGGCGCCAAGGCGGGCGCCGCCGGGTCGGCGCCGCTGCTGGAGCGCACTCCCTCGCAGTTTCAAGCTGACCTTGCCTCGCTCAAGGGTCGCGTGGTGATCATCAATTTCTGGGCAAGCTGGTGTGGACCGTGCAAGAGCGAGATGCCCGCGCTGGAACAGGTGAGCCAGGCCTACGCCGGCAAACCTGTCACCTTGATCGGGGTAGACTCCTCAGATGTCCGGGATCACGCGGACCAGTTGCTCACCAATTTGAAGATCACCTACCCCACGGTGTACGACAACAAGGGCATCCAAGGCGGCATCGCGACGGCCTGGTCGGTCGCGTCGTTGCCGCAGACCTGGTTCATCGCAAAGGATGGAACCCGTTCAGGCCGTATCCCCCGTCCACTGAGCGCGGCCGAACTCCGCACCAGGATCGACCAGCTCCTCTGACCGAAGCGGCGTGACGCGATAGCTATATGAGCACACGAGCAGCCCCCCGAACTCGAGTTGCCCAGGACCGTCCCTATTCCGGCCGACCGGCCGGCACCTCGCGGACCTCGCCGCACAGCGGCACGTTCACCTACGACGAGCCACGACCCCGTACCATAGGTGGGCGAGCATCGTCTGCCCGTGGCGGGACGGAGGTGACCGTGCGGAGAGTTCTCCGCGGTGCCGGCTGGACCTTCATCGGGATGGGCTGCTTCGTGCTCTACTTCCTGGTCTACCAGCTCGTTGGCACCGATCTGATCAGCAACCGGGAGCAGAGCAACCTGCGCGCGAAGCTGGCGCAGGAATGGTCGGCCCCGGTGCCCAAGTCCACCAATGGCGTCGGCGCCCTGCCGGTCCCCGCCACGCCGGCGCTCGGGCACGCCCTCGGCGTGATCCAGATCCCCAAGATCGACTTGAAGAAGGTCGTGGTTCAGGGAGCCAATCCCGAGGAACTGGCGCTCGGTCCAGGGCACATTTCATCGACGGTCATGCCCGGCCAGCCAGGGACGTTCGCGGTCTCCGGTCACCGGACGACCCATGGTCAGCCGTTCTACCGGCTCAACGAGTTGGCCAAAGGCGATACCATAACGATCGTTACTCGTTTTGCGGTCTACACCTACAAGGTCTCACGCCTCCAGGTCGTGTCCCCCACCGCAGTCGAGGTGCTCAACAACGTGCGCGGCGATGACGGCAAGCTCAAGGCGCAGATCGTCCTGACGACCTGCAACCCACGCTTCTCGGCTGCCCAGCGCTTGATCGTGTTCGGCAACCTGACCAGGAGCGCGGCCAATACGGAGGGCGTCGGGGCATGAGCCGTCGCCCCGACGGCAAGCGCGGCCGGCGAAAGCCGGATCCCGCCGAGGAGACCGCGAGCTGGCTGCTCGAGGTCGAGCAGGCCGGGCAGGCCGCCGACGAGGACGAGGACGACTGGTCCGGCGCGCTGCGGGCGACCCGCCGCGAGGCCACCGGCCAGTTCCCCCCTGTGCCGCGCGGCGGCGAGGATCGCGAGGCGCCACCTCCACGCGAGGCGCCATCCGCCCACCAGGCGCCGCGGCGGCAGGACCCGCCCCAGCAGCCAGTTGGCGGCGACACCGGAGGCTGGGGAAGCAACACCGGAGGGTGGGGCGGCGCCCCGGCCCCGCGAGAGCCCGAGCCGTGGGACACCCAGGCGGGCGCGGAGTCGTGGAACGGGCGCTGGCCGTTCGAGGAGAGCGGCCAGTCCTGGGAGCCCGACGACCGCTCCTACAGCTGGCCGGTCCAGGAGATGCCCTCGAACACCGGGTCCTGGGACAACGCCGACCAGCAGGGCCCCTGGGGCGGCGGCCAGAGCGGCCAGAGCGGCCAGAGTGGGCAGGGCTCCTACGAGCCGGGCTCGCAGGCCGGTGGCTACCCGCCACCGAACTCATACGATTCCTCTTCTGGCTACGGGTCGCCGCAGGGGTACGAGCCGACCGGGTACGAGCAGCCCTTGGCGCGGCCGTACCTCGACCAGGGCGCCTACCAGCCCAATGACGCCTATCCGGCGTCCAACGGCTACGGCCCGACCGGTCAGGAGAGCTACGGCCCGGTCGACAATGCCCAGACCGAGCAGGGGTACGGATCCGGGTCCGGCTACGACCAGGGCTACGGCGCCCAGGACCCTGGCTACGGGCAGGCCGATTCGAGCTACCCGGCCGACACCAACTTCGTGGCCGACCCCGGATTCGCGGGAGGCAACGGCTACGCGTCGCGGCCGAGCGACTACGCGACCGGCGAGCTGCGGGGCGGCGAGTACGGGCCCGGTGCCGGCGATGCCTCCGACAGCGGCTATCCCCCGGGCGGGACCTACCCGCCATCGGGCGGCCGCTTCGGACCGGAGAACGGCTACCGAGCGGACGCGGGCTACCCGCCGTCGCCGGCCTACGACCCTCCGGCCGACCCGTACCCTGGCGCCGGCGGCTACGACAACGGCTACGACAATCGGGCCGCCCAGCCATATGGCTCGGATGGGCCGTACGCGCCGAATGACTCCAGAGACCCCTACGCGACCGGTGGCGAGCCGTTCCAGGTCCGTGACCCCTACGCCCGCGGCAACCAGCCCCAAGCCTCCGCCGGGGCCCCGGGCGCCACGACCGGCCCAGGCGCGCCGGTTGGCCCCGGCCCCGGTATCGGTGGCATCGGCGCGGGCGCGCCCGGCATCGCCGGGCAGCCGTCCCGGCCCGACATCTGGCCTGCTCAGACCGGGTCCTGGCAGCTCGACGAGCCCGCCCGCCCCCGCGGCGGCGCGTCCGGGGAGTTCTCGAGGCAGCGCGAGGACGACGACGAGCAGGTCGTCCGGCTCGGCACGGTCGGCGCCGGCGCGCCAGGTACCCGATCGGAGTGGGGGTCCCGCCCGCGCGGCGTCCGAGGCGAGGCGAGGCCGGTCGACGCCGACGGCGGGCACATCAGCACGCGGGCCCGATGGCCCAAGGTGATCGCGCTGATCTCGTGGATCATCCTGCTCATGGTGCTTTGCTGGTTCTACGTCTTCCCCTTCCTCGAGCGGATCCTTCCGGAGAACTTCTGAGTCCTCGGCGGTCCGATTGTCGGTCCGGGCGGGAGCACGGATACTGAGCGAGTGAGAGCCAGGCCCGCTGCGAGTCGATCCAGCGGCACCCCCCGTGAACCTGGAGGTGGACCCAACATGGTCGACATCGCCACGCCTTGGCTCGACAGCTATCCGCCCGGCGTTCCCGAGCATGTCGAGGTGCCCTCCATCAATCTCGCCCGCCTCCTCGCGGATGCGGCGCGCGACTTCCCGCACGCTCCGGCGCTGCACTTCGAGGGCCGCACGACCTCGTACGCAGAGCTGGCCGAGCGGGCGTGGCGGTTCGCGGGGACGCTGGCCTCGCTCGGGGTCACCAACGGGACCCGGGTCGGGCTGATCCTCCCGAACTCGCCGCAGGCGGTGATCGCCTTCTTCGGGATCCTGGCGGTCGGCGGGGTGGTGGTGCAGAACAACCCCACCTACACCGAGCACGAGCTGGAGCACCAGCTCGGCGACGCAGGCGTCGAGGTGCTGGTCTGCCTCGACCTGGTCTACGAGCGCGTCAAGGCCCTGCGTCAGCGGGTCGGCATCCGCGAGGTGATCGTGACCTCGGTGATCGACGAGCTGCCGGCGGTCAAGCGCGTGCTGGCGCCGTACACCAAGCATGGCCGCGACGCGAGCGCCACGATCGGCGGGGA
The DNA here is from genome assembly GCA_040414855.1 of Actinomycetota bacterium. Classification (GTDB taxonomy): domain Bacteria; phylum Actinomycetota; class CALGFH01; order CALGFH01; family CALGFH01; genus DASVXQ01. The sequence goes on along the minus strand of JBEDUQ010000055.1, from coordinate 18,886 downwards.
CGAGCCGGTCCTGCGCTGGCGACAGCTCGGCCGCCGCACCGACCCAAAGCCGCCGGAGGCCGAGGTCGACCCGGCCACCGACCTCGCCCTGCTCCAGTACACCGGCGGCACCACCGGCGCTTCCAAGGGGGTCATGCTGACCCACGGCAACCTGTCCGCCAACGTCGAGCAGGTGCGCGCGTGGTTCCCCGACGCGGACCCGGGCCACGAGATCATGATGGCGGTGCTGCCGTTCTTCCACGTCTACGGGCTGACCGTGGCGCTGCTGCTGGGGGTGCGGCTGCGCGCCGCGCTGGTGCTCCAGCCCCGCTGGGACCTCAACCAGGTGCTCGAGGCGGTCGACCGCTACCGGCCGACGCTGTTCCCCGGCGTGCCGACCATGTACGTGGCGATCAACCGGGCGGTGGCCGCCGGCGGCCACGACCTCTCCAGCATCAAGGCCTGCCTGTCCGGCGCCGCGGCGCTGCCGCTGGAGGTCGCCGAGCGGTTCGAGCGGTTCTCCGGCGGCCGGCTGGTCGAGGGCTACGGCCTCTCCGAGTGCTCGCCGGTGGCACTGGCCAACCCGATCTACGGCAAGCGCAAGGCCGGCACCATCGGCATGCCTCTGCCCGACACCCAGGCCCGGGTCGCCGACCCGGAGAACCCGAGCCGCACCCTCCCGGCGGGCAAGCCCGGCGAGCTGGCACTGCGCGGGCCGCAGGTGATGCTCGGCTACTGGAACCGCCCCGACGAGACCGAGCAGGTGCTGCGGGACGGCTGGCTGCTCACCGGCGACATGGCGGTGATGGACGACGAGGGCTACTTCAGCATCGTCGACCGCAAGAAGGACCTGATCATCGCCGGCGGGTACAACATCTACCCGCGCGAGGTCGAGGAAGTGCTCTACCAGCATCCCAAGGTCAGCGAGGTATGCGTGGCCGGCGTGCCGGACTCGTACCGGGGCGAGTCCGTCAAGGCGTTCGTGGTGCTGCGCCAGGGCGAGAAGGCAACGGTCGAGGAGATCCGCGAGTACGCGAAGACGAAGCTCGCGAGCTACAAGGTGCCGAGGCTGGTCGAGTTCCGGGACGACCTCCCCAAGACGATCATCGGCAAGCCGCTGCGCCGGGTCCTGCTCGAGGAGGAGCGCGCGAAGGCCGAGGCGGAGGCGACCACATGAGCGACCAGGCGACCACATGAGCGACCAGGGCCGGCGGCCGTCGATCCTGGTGATCGACAACTACGACTCGTTCGTGTTCAACCTCGTCCAGTACCTGGGCGAGCTGGACGCGGACACGGTCGTCTGGCGCAACGACGCCGGGACGGTCGACGACGTCCGCTCGCTGGCCCCGGACGGCGTGCTGATCTCGCCGGGCCCCGGGCACCCGCGCGAGGCCCGGCTCTCGGTCGACGTGGTCCGCGAGCTCGGCGACCGCATGCCGGTCCTCGGCGTCTGCCTCGGACACCAGGTCATCGGCCACGTCTACGGCGGCCAGGTGGGCCGGGCGCCGGAGCTGGTCCACGGCAAGACCTCGGAGATCTTCCACGAGGGCGTCGGGGTGCTCGAGGGCCTGCCGCTGCCGTTCTCGGCCACCCGCTACCACTCGCTGGTGGTCGAACGCGAGGGCCTGCCGCCGGCGCTGGAGGTGACCGGCTGGACCTCGGCCGGGCTGATCATGGCACTGCGGCACACCGAGCACCCGGTCGAGGGCGTCCAGTTCCACCCCGAGTCGATCCTCACCCAGAGCGGGCACGACCTGCTCCGCAACTGGCTCCGCCGTCTCGACGTCGCCAGGGTGGCCGCGCGCGCCTGAGGCGCGCCCTCAGCTGGTGGGGATGGTTATCCCTGACGTGGTGGTTTTCTTGTTCTGCGTGGTGGTCGGCGGCTCGGTCGTGCTGGTTGGCCCTTGAGTGGTGCTGGTCGGACCGGCGGTGGTGGTCGTCTCAGGCTTCGTCGTCGTCGGCGCCGAGGTGGTGGTCTCCGCGGTCGTCGGGGGCGCCGAGGTGGTCGTCGCGATCGCGGTGGTGGGCGTCGTGACGGTGGTGCTGGTGCTGGCGTCGTGCGAGGTCACAGCGCGGGTGATCAGGTACGCGGCGAAGCCCACCACCAGCAGGGCGATGATCGCGGCGATCACCCAGCCGACCGAGCTGCCACGCCGCTCCTCCTGCGTGTCCTGGGCATAGCGCATGGCGCGGTCGCCGGTGACCGGCGGGCCGCCGCCGAGCACCGTGGTCGCGTTCTGGCTGTAGCCGACGGCGCCGAGCGCCTGGGTGGTCTGCTGCGAGGGCAGCGGACCGGCGACGGTCACCGGGTCGCCCACCCGGACCCGCTCGAGGTCCTGCTGGAAGTCGACGGCGGTCTGGTAGCGGTCCTCCGGCCGCTTGGCCATCGCCTTCAAACAAACCCGCTCCAGCGAGACCGGCACGTCGGGGTTGAGCGCCCTTGGCGGGGTCGGGTCCTCGCGGACGTGCCGGTAAGCGATCGCGACCGGGGTCGGCCCGGTGAACGGCACCTGGCCGGTCAGCATCTCGTACAGGCAGCAGCCGAGCGAGTAGACGTCGGTACGAGGGTCGACCTCCAGACCCTGCGCCTGCTCCGGGGCGATGTACTGGGCGGTCCCGACCACCGCGGAGGTCTGGGTGATCGACGGCACCGCGCTGGCCCTGGCGATCCCGAAGTCCATCACCTTGACCTTGCCGTCGGTGGTCAGCATCACGTTGCCCGGCTTGACGTCCCGGTGCACGATCCCCCGCGCGTGCGCGACCGCCAGCGCGCCCGACACGTCGGCGGCAACCTCGGCCGCCCGCGACCAGTACAGCGGGCCCTCGGCGCGGATGATGTCCTTGAGGGTGCGGCCGTCGACGTACTCCATGACGATGAACCAGGTGTCACCCTCAGAGCCGGTGTCGTACACCCCGACGATGTGGGGGTGCGACAGGCTGGCGGCGGCCTGCGCCTCGCGGCGGAAACGGGCGAGGAAGCCGGGGTCGTGCGCGTACTGGGCGAGCAGGACCTTGATGGCGACCCTGCGGGCCAGCAGCCGGTCGAGGCCCTCGTACACCTCGGCCATGCCGCCGGCGCCCAGCAGCCTGCCAACCTCGTAGCGGCCCAGCAGGACCGGTGGCGTCGTGGCCATTCGTCAGTTGTCCTCTTTGTTCGAGTCTCCGCCCTTGCCCGCTCGCCTGGTGACCAGGAGCCGCACCGTGGTGCCCTTGTCGACGGTGCTGTTCTGCGCCGGCGACATCGCCACGACCACGCCGCGACGTCCGCGCCCGCCACCGTCGCCCCGCACCTCGACCACCAGGTCGAGCGCACGGAGCTTGGCGGTCGCCGTATCGACCGATTGGCCTCGCAGGTCCGGAATCCGGATGCGGGTCTCCGAGAGCGTCACACCGTTGCCATCACCGGGCGTCTGGGCCGCTGTGTTCGCCGTTCGCGAGGAGGCGCCATTATTGCTCCGCATCGAGACGACGAACGGCAAGGCTAACAAGGTCACAACGCCGAGCGCGAGTCCGATCATCCACGGTCCCCTGCGCGGCTTCGAGCGCTGCGTGCGGACGGCCGCCCACCCCAACGGCGGAGTGATCTCCAAGCGGGGGTCGCGGCCGGGAACGCCGGGGCCCGGACCCTGGAGGCCGGGCCCGCCGCTGGGGAGGCCCGGGCCGAAACCCGGCATGGGCGGTGGGGGAGCCGGCGGCCCCACCGGCGGCTGCGGGGGCAGCTTCGGCAGGGCGGTGGTGACGTCCTCGCTCCGCGCGGCCGGGTCCCGGCCGGCACGGGCGGCGCCGAGCGCCGCGGCCATGGCCGCCGCGTCGGGGAAGCGGTCGCCCGGCTGCTTGCCCAGCGAGCGCATGATCAGCGCGGCGGCGGCCGGCGGCAGCTCGGGGACCTGGTCGCGCGGGTCGGGAACCGGCGACGAGACGTGCTGGGTGGCGATCGCCACCGCGCTGCGACCTTGGTATGGGGTGTTGCCGGTGACCGACTCGAACAGCACGCAGCCGAGCGAGTAGAGGTCGGCGGCCGGCCCGACCGGGCTGCCCTGGGCCTGCTCCGGCGCCACGTAGTTGGCGCTGCCCAGCACCATGCCCGGGCGCGTCAGGGTGGTGGCCCGCACCGCCCTGGCGATGCCAAAATCGGTGACCTTCACCCGGTCCGACCGGTCGATCAGGATGTTGGCCGGCTTCACGTCCCGGTGGATGACGCCGTGCGCGTGCGCCGCAGACAGGGCGGAGGCAACCTGCTCGGCGATCGCGAACGCCTGCTCCCACGGCAGCCGCCCCTGGTTGGCGATGCGCTGGGCCAGCGTGTCGCCGTCGACCAGCTCCATCACCATGAACGGCTCGCTGGAGAGCTCGCCGTAGTCGTAGACCCTGGCCACGCCCGGGTGGCTGATGGCCGCGGCGGCGCGCGCCTCGCGGCGGAACCGCTCCAGGAAGGTGGCGTCGTCGGCCAGCACCCGCTTGAGGACCTTGACCGCCACCGGCCTGCCGAGATGAGTGTCCATCGCGCGGTAGACGCTGCCCATCCCGCCGGTCGCGATCAGCTCCCCGAGCTGGTATCGCTCCGCGAGCAGGGACGGGTTCATCACGATTGACCGTTCAGGTACGCTTGCATGACCTTCTGGGCGATCGGCGCGGAGACGTGGCCGCCGGTCGCCTCGCTCCCGAGGCTCCCGCCGTCCTCGACGATGACGGCCACCGCGATCGACTTCGCGCCCTTGGACGACGCGCCGAGGAACCAGGCGTGCGGCGCCTCGGCGCTGCCGTGCTGGGCGGTACCGGTCTTGCCGAAGACGTCGAGGCCCGGGATCTGCGCGGCGCTTCCTGTGCCCTGCGGCCCGTTGACGACCAGGCCGAGCATCTGCTTCAGCTGGTCGGCGACGTCGCTCGGGATCGTCTGGCCGAGCGAGGTCGGCTCGAAGCGCTTGACGGTCTTGGTGCCGTCGGGGGAGAGGACCCGGTCGACCACGTAGGGGGCCATGCGGCGCCCGCCGTTGGCGACGGTGGCGATCACCTCCGCCATCTGCAGCGGCGTGACCGCGACGTCGCGCTGGCCGATCGCGCTCTGCGCCACCGCGGGCGGGTCCAGCTGAGTGGGGATCACGCTGCTGGCGGCGCCGGGAAGCTGGAACGGGCTCTTGGAGTTCAGCCCGAACTTCTCAGCCTCGTCGACCAGCCGCTTGTTGCCGAGGTCGACGCCGAGGTGGGCGAAGTAGGTGTTGCAGGAGACCTCGAGCGCCTCCTGGAGCTGGAGCGGGTCCTTGCCGCCGAAGCAGTTCTCACCGCCGAAGTTCTGGATCGACTTGGTGGTCTGCGGCGGCGTGTACGTCAGCTCGTTCTTGCGCGTCGTGTCGGGGTGCATGCCGTCCTCGAGCGCCGCCGCGGCGGTGATGATCTTGAAGGTCGACCCCGGCGGGTAGCGGGCGCCCGCGGCCCGGTTGATCAGCGGGCCGTCTGGATCCTTCTGAAGCGCGGCCCAGGCCTTGCGGACCGCCTTGGTGTCGTGAGTCGACAGGTCGTTGGGGTCGTAGCGCGGGAAGGTCGTCATCGCCAGCACCTTGCCGGTGGTGGGATCGAGCGCGACCACCGCGCCCTTGTGGTTGCCAAGAGCGTTCTCGGCCGCGCGCTGCGTGGTGGGGTCGAGGGTGAGCATCAGCGTGCCGCCCGGGTTTGGACGCGCGGTGAGCAGGTCGCTGAGGTTCTGCGCGAACTGCTCGGGCGCCTTGCCGAGCAGGAACGAGTTGAACTCGCTCTCGGCGAGCGAACGGCCGAACACCAGTGAGTCGAAACCGGTGATCATGCCGTAGCGGGGGCCCTGCGGGTAGCGCCGCTCGTACTTGAGCATGTCCTTGGTCGGGATCGACCTGGCGACCGGTGTCCCGTCGGACAGCACGATCTGGCCGCGCTCGATCGAGTACTCCTTGACGAGCACGCGGCCGTTCCGGGGGTCGTTGTTGAGCCGGCCCGCCGCCAGCACCTGCCAGTAGAAGGGCGCCGCGAACAGCAGCAGGAAGGCGACCAGGACGACCGAGGCGACCCGGCGGATCTGTCCATTCACCTGGCGACCGTCACCTCCCCGGCATGCGCAGGCTCCGGGGTCCCTCTGGCGGGCGCGGCGGTGATGTTGCTGGAGATGCGACAGAGCAAGGCGATCAGGGCATAGTTCGCCACCACGCTCGATCCACCGAAGCTCACGAACGGCAGGGTGATGCCGGTCAGCGGGATCAGCCTGGTGACGCCGCCGACGATCACGAACACCTGGAGCCCGAAGCTGATCACCAGACCGATGACCAGCAGCTTGCTGAAGTCGTCGGTGGTGGCCAGCGCGATCCGGAGCCCGCGGAAGACCATCAGCAGGTAGACCATCAGGATGGCGGTGACCCCCACCAGCCCGAGCTCCTCACCCATGGCGGCGAAGATGAAGTCGGTCGAGGCGGCCGGGATGGTCCCCGGGCGCCCCTGCGCCCAGCCCTGGCCGAGGATCCCTCCGCTGGCCATAGCGAACAGCCCTTGCACCAGCTGATAGCCGCGGCCGTTGTAGTCGGGCCAGGGGTTCCACCAGGTCTGGACGCGGACCTGGAGGTGGGTGAAGAGGTGGTAGGCCACGAACGCGCCGAGCAGGAACAGGATCAGGCCGGCGGCCACGTACGAGAAGCGCCCGGTCGCCACGTACAGCAGCGCCACGAACACCCCGAAGAACAGCAGACTGGTGCCGAGGTCCTTCTCGAAGAACAGGACGAACAGGCTGACGCCCCAGGCCACCAGCAACGGCATGAAGTACTTCACCTGCGGCAGCAGCCACGGCCCGACCCGATAGGTCGCGGTCGCCAGCAGCTCCTTGTGCTCGGCGAGGTAGGCGGCCAGGAACACCACCAGGGCGATCTTGGCCAGCTCGGACGGCTGGCCGGAGAAGGGCCCGATCTTGACCCAGAGGCGGGCGCCGAACACCTCGCGGCCGATGAACGGCAGCGCCGGAAGGATCAGCAGGAACAGACCGGCGAGCAGCCAGGTGTAGCGGTAGCGGTCCAGCACCCGGTGGTCCTTGATCAGGATCACCACGGCGACGAACACGCAGACCCCGAGGACCGTCCAGAGCGCCTGCGACGGGGCCTGCTGCGTGGCGCCGCTGCTGGCGTAGTCCAGGCGCCGCACCATCACCAGGCCCAGCCCGTTGAGCAGGGCGGCCCCTGGCAGCAGCATCGGGTCGGCCTGCGGCGCGAAGCGGCGCAGCGCCAGGTGCGCGCCGATGAACAGGATCGTCAGGGTGATGCCGTAGCCCAGCGTCCCCGAAGGCACCTTGTTCTGCGCGGTCAGCCCGACGATGACGTACGCCCCGATCGACAGGATCAGCGCGAGGAGTAAAAGCGAAAGCTCGACGTTGCGTCTCGACTCCACCGCTCAGCCCTTCGCCTTCGCCTTGGTGGTGGTGGTCACCCGCTTGGTGGTCGGAGGCGTCGTCGAGGTCGGCGATGCTTGGGAGCCGGCGCCGCAGCCCTGCTGCGTGAACACGAACGGCGCGCAGCTGGCGATCTGACGGGCGTCGGCCAGGCTGTCGGCGCTCACGCCGTCGTCGAGCCGGGGCGCGTAGCCCGCGGGGACCTGAGCGCGGGCGATGTTGGTGCGCTCCACCACACGGGACAGCCGCAGGCCGGCGACGTTGCCGGGCACGCCGCTGAAGACCGCCACCTCGCCGTCGTCGAAGCCGACCCAGTAGCGGCTGAAGACGAAGGCTCTGGCGCCGATCGCCAGGCCGGCGAGCACGGCCAGCACCGCCAGCCCGACCAGCACGCGCCGGCCGGTCCGCGAGCGCGAGCGCCTGGCGGCCCGACCGTTCAGCCTGACGTCCGGGTCGCGCCTGGGCGGGTGGCGCTGGGCCCGGCCGCCGAGCCCGTCGGCCGCCGCGCGGGAGTGCATCCCGGTCATCATCTCGCTGGTGTCGACGTGGCCGTCCCCGTCCCCGCCGATCGCGCCAGCCCCCAGGTCGCCGGTCCGCTCGGTGGCGCGGCCGACCTGGTCGGTGTCGAGCACGACCACGGTGATGTTGTCCGGGCCGCCGCTCTCGTTGGCCATCGCGACCAGCTTCTCCGCCGCGCGCTGCGGGTGAGGCACGCGCAGCAGGACGTTGCGGATGCGCTGCTCACTGACCACCCCCGAGAGCCCGTCGGTGCAGAGCAGCAGCCGGTCGCCGGACAGCAGCTTGTAGGTGAACAGGTCGACCTCGACGTCTGACTCGACCCCGAGCGCGCGGGTGATGATGCTGCGCTGCGGGTGGCGCTCCGCCTCCTCGGGGCGCAGCCGGCCCTCGTCGATCAGCTCCTGGACCAGGGTGTGGTCGACGGTGACCTGCGAGAGCTCGCCGTTGCGGAGCAGATAGGCGCGGGAGTCGCCGACGTTGGCCAGGTGCACCGAGTCGCCGTCCTCGAGCAGCGCGACCAGGGTGGTGCCCATGCCGTCGAGCTCGGAGTCCTTGGCGGCGGTGTCGCGGATCCGCCGGTTGGCGGCCAGGAAGACGGCGCGGAGCGCCTCGCCGGCGTCGGCGGGCGTCGACCAGGGGCCGGCGTGCTGCAGCGTCGCCAGCTCCTCCATGGCGATCGCGCTGGCGACCTCGCCGGCGCGGTGGCCGCCCATGCCGTCAGCGACCGCTGCGAGCCGACCCGCGCTCAGGTAGCGGTCCTCGTTGTTCTTGCGCATCCGACCGATGTCGGTCACCGCGCCACGGTTGAGGGGCATCAGCGGCGGAGCTCCAGTGTGGCCTTGCCCATCCGGACCTCGTCACCCGGACCGATCGTGATCGGGCTCGAGACCCGCGACCGATTCATATAGGTACCGTTTGTGGAACCGAGATCCTCCAGCCAGTACGTGCCATCTCGCAAGTAGATGCGAGCGTGCACGTTCGAGACGTAGTTGTCCGCGACCACCAGGTCGCAGGTCGCCGCGCGTCCGAGCGTGATCGTCTCCTTCAGCGGGACCGTGCGGCGCCCGCCGGCGTCCGTCAGCACCAGCTCGCGCGGCGGCCGGCGGGGCGCGCGAGCAGAAGCCGGCCGGGGCGTCGGCGCTCGCGGCGTGTAGGCCGGTGTCCGCCGCCGCTCCGCCCGCGGCCCGAACACGTCCAACACCACCGCCCGCACCGCCCGGGCGACGAACAGGTACAGCACGATCAGAAACGCACCCTTGACAGCAAGGAGGAAGATCGGCGGCATCAGCCCTCCCGTCGGAACTGCAAGGTCGAGTTCGCCAGCTTCACCATGTCGCCGTTCGCGAGGCGTCGACGACGGATCGGCTGGCCATTGACCTCGGTTCCGTTGGTGGAGCGTAGGTCTTCGACGATGAAGTCATCGCCCTCGCGGATGATCCGAGCATGGTTGCGCGACACGCCGGGATCGGCAAGTGCGATACCAGACTGCTCAGATCGACCGATCGAAACTTCGGAGTCACTGAGTGGATAGGTCTGTGCGGCTGCGCCGGTCGCGGACAGCAGGGTCAGGCTCGCCGGTGCGTGCGACCGCCTGGAGCGGTACTCGCCTGGCAGCATCGCGGTCGCCGGTCCGGCCGAAGCCGCCGGCTCCTGCGACCAGCCGCGGGCGGCGGCCACCGGCCGCTCGGCCGCCTCGACCCGGCTGACCACCCGGAAGCGGCCCTCGCTGAGCACCTCGTCGGTCTCGAGCTCGACCCTGGCCGGGCCCATCATCGCCCAGTCGTTCTCGCGGGCGGTGTCGACGACCAGCGCGGCCAGCTCGGCGGTCAGCGCGTGCTCGTAGTCGGAGAAGCGCTCGCGGTCGGCGGGTGAGAGCTCGATGGAGTAGATGTTGTCGACGTAGACGCGGCTGACGCCGACCTGACGACTGTCCTCGACCGCGCGGACGAGCCGTTTGCCCAGCTCGACGGGTTGCACGCCGGAGCGAAAGGCTCTCGCGAACAGGCCTTCGACGGCGCCCTCGACGCGCCGCTCGAAATCACGCAGAAACGCCATCGCAGATGCTAGCGCCCTCCGAGGGCGCTTCGGCACCGAAGTGCATCGCGGTCAACGTATGGCATTCCGTGTCACCTCGCGAGGTGTCGAGCGGGCGGATGGCCGGCGGGCGGGCGGCTCCCCAGCTTGGCCGGTTTCGCCGTGCGCCCTGGTCAAGTGGCTGCAACCTACCCGCTCCTCGCCGCAGTGTACCTTCCTTAGCCTCTCAATCTGTTCTACGAAGGCTATCGAGTCGTGCCTGTTGCACAACTGCCACAAACCATGTCGCATGGCGGAGACGGCCACTGCTACAATCCGGTGCCGTTCCTCGGGCGAGTGGCGGAATTGGCAGACGCGCAGGATTCAGGTTCCTGTGTCCGCAAGGACGTGGGGGTTCAAGTCCCCCTTCGCCCACTTCGGTGTCGATCTGGTCAACGCCCGGCCCCGCCAGCGGCGGGGCTTTTGTCTATGCGGGAGTGATCAGGGAAGGACCCGGAGCCGCCGGGGCCGCCGAGGCGCCCGAGCTGATCGAGGTTGTGGGAGGTTGCCGATGCCCGCTGTCAGCACCGCCGCTGCCAGCACCGCCCCGAGCCCGCCGGAGCCGCTGGTCCTCCGCGCCCCGCGGCTCCTGGACGGGACCGGCGCCGGGACGCTCGCCGACGCCGCGGTCTGGCTGGACGGCGGCCGCATCGCCTGGGTCGGCCCCGCGGCGGAGCTGCCGGCCGGCGCCGCCGGGGCCCGCGCGGTCGAGCTGGACGGCTGCACGCTGCTGCCCGGCCTGATCGACGCCCACGTCCACCTGGTCGCCAGCGGCGGTCCTGACCTGGCCGCCGACATCCCCGGGACCGAGGCCGACCGCGTGCTCGCGGCGATCGCCAACTGCCGCAGGCACCTCGACGGCGGCACCACGCTGGTCCGCGACCTCGGCGCGCCGGGCGGCGAGGTGATCGCGCTCGCCAGGGCGATCGAGGCCGGAACGGTCGAGGGGCCGTCGGTGATCGCGGCCGGTCCCGCCGTGACCATGACCGGCGGGCACATCGCCTACATGGGCAGGGTGGCCGACGGGCCCGAGCAGATGCGGACGGCGATCCGCGCCAACCTCCAGCTCGGCGCCGGCTGCATCAAGGTGGTCGCGACCGGCGGGGTGCTCACCAAGGGCCTCGATCCGCGGATCGCCGCCTACACCCTGGAAGAGCTGCGGGCGCTGGTCGACGAGGCGCACCGCTTCGGTCTCAGGGTCGCCGCACACGCCATCGGCGAGGGCGGGGTAGCCACCGCGCTGCGGGCCGGCGTCGACTCGATCGAGCACGGGATGTTCCTGGACAAGACCTGCATCGACCTGTTCCTGGAGACCGGCGCGCGGCTCAGCGCGACCTTCTCGGCGCCGGGCTGCATCATCCACGGCGAGACGGTTCCCGACTGGATCAAGCAGCGCGCCCGTCCGGCCGCCGAGGCGCAGGCCGCCTCGTTCAAGGCGGCCATCGACGCCGGCGTACGGGTGGTCGCCGGCACCGACGCCGGCACGCCCGACAATTTCCACGGCCGGGTAGCGCACGAGGTGGTGGCCATGGTCGAGGCCGGCCTCGGCGTGGCCGCGGGGGTCCGCGCCGCCACCGCCGAGGCCGCCGACCTGCTCGGCGACCCCGAGCGCGGCATGCTCACGGTGGGGGCGATCGCCGACCTGCTCGCCGTCGACGGCGACGTCCTCGCCGACGTCCGCGCCCTGACCCGCCCCGCCGCCGTCTTCAAATCCGGCCGCCAGGTCAGGTAGGTCTCGCCCCTGGGTGGGCGGCGGCCGCGTCTCCGCAGGTCAGAGCGTGCCGGTCCCGTCGATTGCCCCTCGCGGACCTTATCCACAGGTCACGAGGTCCCTCTACCGCTCGGGGTGCCGGCTGGCTACGCTGAGATGGACGGGTTACCAGCGGTAGCCCGGACAAGCGCGTCGAGCGTCGGGAACCGTGCGAGGAGGCAAGGCGACATGAGCGTGCTGGGACTGCCCGAGGAACTGGTGGCGCTGCGCGACGCGATCCGCAGCTTCATCGAGCGCGAGGTCGCTCCAAAGGAGGCCGGCTACGCCCAGGAGATCCAGGAGACCGGCACCTTCTCCGAGCTCGAGGCCGAGAAGCGCACCCTCCGCAAGCGCTCGGCGGCCGAGGGCTTCTACACGCTGTTCATGCCCGAGTCCACCGGCGGCGGCGGGGTCGGCTACCTCGGTCTGGTCCTGTGCGTCGAGGAGTGCCTCCGCCACGGCCTGCTGATGACCATGCCCGGTGGCGTGCTGCCCAGCGTCGAGGGGCCCACACCGATCCTGCTCGACGGGACCCCGGAGCAGCAGGAGCGCTATCTCCAGCCGACCATGCGCGCCGAGCGCGAGGCCTGCTTCGCGCTGACCGAGCCGGACGCGGGCAGCGACGCGACCCGGATCCGCACCCGCGCCGAGCGCGTCGACGGCGGCTGGGTGATCAACGGCCGCAAGCACTTCATCACCCACGGCGCCGAGGCCGACTACGTGATCCTGTTCGCCGTGACCGAGCCGGGCAAGGGCGCCAAGGGCGGGATCTCCTGCTTCCTGATCGACAAGGACACACCCGGCTTCGAGGTCGGCCGCAGGCAGCGGACCATGTACGACAGCAACCAGGCCGAGCTGGTCTTCACCGACTGCCGCGTCGACTCCGGCGCGCTGCTCGGCAAGGAGGGCTACGGTTTCTACTCGGCGATGCGCTGGATCAACGGCGGCCGCATGTCGATCTCCGCGATGGCGCTCGGCACCGCGCAGTACCTCTACAACCGCATGCTCGAGTACGCCAAGGTCCGCGAGGCGTTCGGCCAGAAGATCGGCGCGAACCAGTACGTCCAGGGGATGATCGTCGACTCGCTCGCCGAGCTCGAGCAGGCGCGCCTGCTCGTCTACGCGCAGGCGGACGCGCTCGACCACGGTGCCGATGGCCGCAAGGAGGCCGCGCTGGCCAAGTACGTCTCCACCGAGATGGTCGGCCGGGTCGCCGACCGCGCCATCCAGGTGTTCGGCGGCAACGGCTACATGACCGAGATGGGCATCGAGCGATACGCCCGCTTCGTCCGCGCGATGCGCCTCTACGAGGGCACCAGCGAGATCCTCAAGGTCAACATCGCCCGCTCGATCGGACTCGGCTAGCGCGCCGATCGGGGTCGCCGGTTGAGATGCGGAGGTGGCCGCCTCGATTTAGCATTGCGGTCACGAAGACCTCCCGGGCTCGTTCGAACGTGCTGCTCGCGGCGGCGGCGTGGACCGTGTACGTCTGGGTCACGAGGATGTGGAACATCGCCCGCGACTCCGAGCACAGCTTCGGCTTCAAGGCCGTCCACGGCGTGCTCGCCGTGGTCTCGGTGGCGTTCGCGGTCGCGATCGGCGTGATCGGCTTCCGCATGCGCCGCGAGGCCCGTGGCCGGACCGACGCGGTCGAGCCGGCGGCATCATCGGGCGCGCCCACCGCCCCAGACGGCGACCCCCGCGACCACGAGCGCGCGGTCGGCCGCTAAGGTTCCCGGCCGCCCGGGTCCGCCGGGTCCGCCGGGTCCGCCGGGTCCGCCGGGTTCCCAGCGTGGCCGCGGTCCGCGGGGTCGCCGCGGTCCGTGGAGTCCCCGGCGTCGAGGGCGGCGAGCGCCGCGGCCTGGGCGCGCGCCATGACCTCCTTCAGGGGGAGCCCGGTCTGCTCCGCGAGCCGCGCGCAGTCGGCGTACTCGGGCGCGACGTTGACCACGGTTCCGCGGTCGAGGCCGAGCTTGACGCGGGCCTTGCCCCCGGCCACCCCGACCTCGATCACCCGGCGCTCCAGCATCCACTTGCGCACCGGCACGCCGCGCACGCCCAGGGTCGAGGTCTCCCGCCAGAGCACGGCGCGGAGGGCGGCCTCGGTGCCGGGCGGGCAGAGCACCGACAGGGCAATCCCCGGCCGGCCCCGCTTCATGTGAATCGGGGTGAACCACACGTCCGCGGCGCCCGCCTCGACCAGCCGGTCGAGCACCCAGGGGGCCAGCTCCGGGGTCATGTCGTCGATGTTCGCCTCGAGCACCAGCCCGCCGTCGCCACCCTCACCGGGCTCACCGCCGGCCAACTCGCCGACCCGCTCGCCCAGGATCACCCTGAGCAGGTTCGGCAGCTCCCGGTGCCTGCGGCCTCCGGCGCCGTAGCCGACCCTGCCCGTCCGGACCGGCGGCAGCTCGCCGAACCGGCTCGCGCTCGCCGCGAGGATCGCCGCCCCGGTCGGCGTCGTCAGCTCGGCTTCGATCCCGCCGGCCCGCAGCGGCGCGCCACGCAGCAGCTCGAGCACCGCCGGCGCCGGGACCGGCAGCACGCCGTGCTCGGACCTGGTGAGCCCCGAGCCGGTCGCGACCGGCGAGGCCCAGACCTCACCGACCCCGAGCTGGTCGAGCAGCAGCGCGCTCCCGACCACGTCCACCACCGCGTCGACCGCGCCGACCTCGTGAAAGTGGATCTCCTCGGCCGGGACCCGGTGGACCCGGCCCTCCGCCTCGGCCAGGGCCGCGAAGGTCCGCAGCGCGCGTCGCCTGACCGGCTCGGCGAGATCGGCGCCGGAGAGCAGGTCGCGAAGGTCCGCCCAGGTCCGGCGGCGGCGACCCTGTGTCCGCACGGTCACCTGGGTCGCCCCGATCCCGCCCCGCTCGGTCCGCGCGACCGACAGCTCGAACGGGTCGAGGTCGAGCCGCGCCAGCCCCTCCCGCAGCGCAGCCTCCGAGGCCCCCGCATCCAGCAGCGCCCCCAGCACCATGTCCCCAGCGATCCCGGCAAAGCAATCGAAGTAGGCGAACGGCGTCGGCATTGCGTCGGGCACCCCGCCACCGCCCGCCGCGCTGCCACCGCCGGACCGCCCTCCCGCGCCGTGCCCGGCCGTGCCGTGCCCGGCCCCGGCCGGGACCGTCACCCGGACGCCCTCCGGTCCGAGCGGTCACGGCCGTCGGCCCGGTCGCGCTCGTTGGCCCGGTTCGCCCGGTCGCGGCCGGCGGCGAGGATGCGGGCGGCCATCGCGCCGGCGCCGAAGCCGTTGTCGATGTTCACGACCGCGATCCCGACCGCGCAGGAGTTGAGCATCCCGAGCAGCGCGGCGAGCCCTTCGAAGGCGGCGCCGTAGCCGACGCTGGTCGGGACCGCGATCACCGGCGCGGCGACCAGCCCGGTGACCAGCGAGGGCAGCGCGCCCTCCATGCCGGCCACGACCACCACGACGTCCGCTCCTTGGAGCCGCTCGGTGTCGGCAAGCAGCCGGTGCACCCCGGCGACGCCGACGTCCACCAGGCGGTCGGTCCGGCAGCCGAACGCCTCGGCGGTCACCCAGGCCTCCTCGGCGACCGGCAGGTCGCTGGTCCCCGCGCAGGCGACCAGCACCAGCCCGGCGTCCTCGAGGGCGTCGATGCTCCGGCACACCAGCATCCCCGACCTCGGATGCCACTCGGCCGTCGGCACGACCGCGTGCACGGCGTCGGCGTGCGTCTGCGTCGCCCTGGTGACCAGCACCGGCGCGCCGTCGTGCCCGAGCAGCGCGGTCACGATCGAGGCGGTCTCATCGGGCGTCTTGCCGGTCGCGTAGACCACTTCCGGTCCAAGCGACCGCAACGCCCGGTGATGGTCGACCCGCGCGAAGCCGAGATCCTCGAATGGCATGGAAGCCAAACGGCGCACCGCGTCCTCGGGAGGCAGCTCGCCTTTGGCGACCGCGCCAAGGAGCTGCCGGAGCTGACCTTCGTCCAAAGTTCTCGCATTGTACAATCGCCGACGGCCCTGGTTCCCCGGCGGCCAGCCTTCCCGTGGCGCTCGAGATGCAGGAGGTCACCGTCGTCGTGCCAGCCCTTTCGGTCGAGCGGTTGACGTTGCTCGTGTACGTGAGTCTCGCTGCCTGCGCCCTGCTGCTGCTGACCGTGCTCGTGCTCGGCCTCCGGCTCGCGCGCGTCCGTCGCACCTACGCCAGCCTGTTCGAAGGGGTGGCGGAGGGCGACCTGCTGGCGGCCATCTCGCGGCACGTCGAGTCGGTCAAGGAGCTGCGCCGGGCCACCGAGCTGCTCAGTCGCGAGACCGCCCAGCTCCGCCAGCGCATCTCTTCGGCAGTCCGGACAGTCGGGTTCGCGCGCTACGACGCGTTTCCCGACATCGGCGGCCAGCTCTCCTTCTCGACCGCGCTGGTCGACGAGGCGGGCGACGGCGTGGTGCTGTCGACCATCAACGGCCGCCGCGAGTCGCGCTCCTACGCCAAGGCGATCAAGGGCGGCCAGGCCGTTCAGCAGCTGTCGGACGAGGAGCGCGCGGCGATCGCCATGGCGCTGGGCGAGCCGGTCGAGCCGACCGAGCGATCTCACGCCTGACCGCCTGGTAGTAGCCTGCCGCCAGGGGATTCGTGCTCCCCCTTCTGCTGTCTTCGTGGAGGCCCAGCGTGCTCGATCTCAAGCTCATCCGTGAGAACCCGGACATGGTCAAGGACGCCCTGGCGCGTCGGGGGCCCGGCTACGCCGAGGCCATCGGCCGCCTGCTGGAGCTGGACGCGGGCCGCCGCTCCCTGATCACCGAGGTCGACAACCTGCGGGCC
The DNA here is from genome assembly GCA_040414855.1 of Actinomycetota bacterium. Lineage (GTDB taxonomy): Bacteria > Actinomycetota > CALGFH01 > CALGFH01 > CALGFH01 > DASVXQ01. The sequence continues at coordinate 2,386 of JBEDUQ010000055.1, read as the reverse complement.
GCCCAGAAGCGCCGGGGCAGGGAGGTGGCCGGCGCCGCGCCGGAGCAGCGCGCCGAGCTGCTCGGTGGTCTCAAGGAGCTGGCCGCCGAGATCGACGGCGCCGAGGCCGGCCTGCGCCAGGTCGACGCCGAGCTCAACGAGCTGCTCGCGCGCATCCCCAACCTGCCCGACGCGTCGGTGCCGCCCGGCGGCGAGGAGGACTCGGTCGAGCTGCGCCGCGTCGGCAGCCCCCGCGAACTGGGCTTCCAGCCGCGCGACCACCTCGAGCTCGGCGAGCTGCTCGGCGCCATCGACGTCGCGCGCGCCGCCAAGGTCTCCGGCGCCCGCTTCGGCTACCTGACCGGGCCCGGCGCCCTGCTCGAGTTCGCGCTGGTCCGCTTCGCCATGGACCGCGTGACCGGCGCCGACTTCCTGCCCGTGGTCCCGCCCGTGATGGTCCGGCGCGAGGCGATGTTCGGCACCGGGTTCCTGCCGACCGACGAGCAGCAGATCTTCCGCGTGGCCGACGACGACCTGTACCTGGTGGGCACCTCGGAGGTCCCGCTGGTCAGCTACCACGCCGACGAGATCCTCGACCCCGGCTCGCTGCCGCGCCGCTACGTCGGCTTCTCGACCTGCTTCCGCCGCGAGGCCGGGTCGTACGGCAAGGACACCAGGGGCATCTTCCGGGTCCACCAGTTCGACAAGGTCGAGATGGTCTCTTTCGTGCTGCCCGAGGCGTCGGCCGAGGAGCACGAGCTGCTGCTGGCCCGTGAGGAGGAGATCCTCGGCGCGCTCGAGATCCCCTACCGGGTGGTCAACATCGCCGCCGGCGACCTCGGCGGCTCAGCGGCCAAGAAGTACGACTGCGAGGCGTGGATCCCGTCGCAGGGCACCTGGCGCGAGCTGACCTCGACCTCGAACTGCACCGACTACCAGGCCAGGCGGATCGCCTGCCGGGTGAGGGAGCCAGGCGGCAACCGGCCCGTCCACACACTCAACGGCACCGCGGTCGCGGTCGGCCGCACCATCGTGGCGCTGCTCGAGAACCACCAGCAGGAGAACGGCAGCGTGCGCATCCCCGAGGCGCTGCGGCCCTATCTCGACGACGCGGAGGTCATCGAGCCGGCCAAGTAAACTGCGCCGCGGAGGAGTGGCCGAGCGGTCGAAGGCAGCGACCTTGAAAGTCGCCGGGCCCGGGAGGGTCTCGTGGGTTCGAATCCCACCTCCTCCGCCAGAGCGACCAGCGCCCTCGAGGACGACCGGAGCGACGCCAGTGGCCGAGCCATGCCGGTGACCGCAGGACGATCCCGGCGGCACGCCGTCGGCATCGCGATCGTGCTGGCGTGGCTGTTGGCGGCCGGCGTCGTCATGCTCGGTGGCCGCCGGGTCACCGATGGCGGCTGGCTGGCGCTGCACCTGGTGCTGCTGGGCGCGGTGACCAACGCCATCTTCGAATGGAGCGAGCACTTCGCTGCCACCCTGCTGCACGCACGGCCCACCGCCGACCGCCTCGTCTGGGCCCGGACCGCCCTGCTCAACCTCGGCGTTGTGCTGGTGCTGACCGGTGTCCACGGCGGCCGGCCGGGGCTGGTCGGTGGCGGAGCCGGCGTGCTCGGCTTGGTCGTGGTCGCGCAGGCGCTGGTCCTCGGGTCGTGGCTCCGCCGAGGTCTCGGCGGCCCGCGGCAGCTCGGCGACACCGTCTGGTTCTACCTGGCGGGAAGCGGAGCGCTGCTGAGTGGCATCGGACTGGGCGTCATGCTGAGCGTCGGAGCCGGCTCCGCGGACACCTTCCGCGCGATGCGGCTCGCCCACGCCCATCTCAACCTCCTCGGCTGGATCGGACTGGCCGTCATCGGCACCCTCTTCACCCTGTGGCCGGCGGTGCTGCGCACCCGCATCGTCCCCGGCATCGCGGTGGCCGCCCGATGGGCACTGCTGCTCTGCGTAGGCGGGTTGGCGGCGATCACGGTCGGGCTGCTTATCCAAGGGAGGGCGCTCACCCTGGTTGGACTCTGCGGCTACATCGTCGGGGTCGGTGCCGCGCTGGTCCCCTTCGTGGCTACCACACGCCGGCGCCGGCCCCGGAGCGGGGCCGCGTGGATGCTTGCGGCCGGGGTCTCCTGGCTGGTGGCCAGCGTGGCCGTGGACCTCGCCCGGCTGCTCGGCGTGGACCGGGTGGTCGACCTCGACGCCCACCTCGGCCGCCTGGTCCCGGCCGTCGCCGCCGGATTCGGGCTCCAGATGGTCATGGGCGCGCTGTCGTTCCTGATGCCGGTCGTGCTCGGCCATGGTCCGCAGGGCAACCGCCGCCTGACGCGCCTGCTCGAGCTGGGCTGGCCGGCGCGGGTCGCCGTCCTCAACGTGGGCGTCGCGCTCCGCGCCTTCGGCCCGGACACCGGTTGGA
>JBEDUQ010000054.1:0-22806 GCA_040414855.1 Actinomycetota bacterium | reverse complement strand
TGCGGCGTCTCCGAGTCAGCGGGGAGTCTACCTCGTGCGAGCCACCGCTCGGCCAGCGCGGGCTCACGCCCCTGGTCGCTTGGGCGATAGTAGCCGCCTTCGAGCCCTTCTGGCAGGTAGTTTTGCTCCACCCAATGGCCGGGGTGGTCGTGCGGATAGACGTAGCCGACCCCGATCCCGAGCTTGCGCTCGCCGCGGAAGGTCGCGCTCTGGAGGTGGCTCGGGACCTTGCCGGGCCGCGCGGATTCCATCTCCCGGGTGGCCTCGCCGAGCGCCTTGTAGGCGCTGTTGGACTTCGGCGCCAGCGCCAGGTACACGGTTGCCTCGGCCAGGTTCAGGCGCGCCTCGGGCAGGCCGACGAACTCGAGCGCCTGGAAGGCCGCGACCGCCAGCGGCAGCGCCTGCGGGTCCGCGAGCCCGATGTCCTCGCTGGCCGAGATCACCAGCCGCCTGGCGATGAAGCGCGGGTCCTCGCCCGCCTCCAGCATGCGCGCCAGGTAGTGGACCGCCGCGTCGGGGTCGGAGCCCCGGATCGACTTGATGAACGCGCTGGCGACGTCGTAGTGCTGGTCGCCGGCACGGTCGTAGGTGACCCGCGGCCGCTGGAGCGCGTCCTCAACGTCCGCGAGGCTGACGCGCCGCTTCGACGGGTCCGGCTCGCGGCTGGTCACCACCAGGGCGGCGGCCTCCAGCGCGTTGAGCGCATGGCGCGCGTCGCCGTCCGCGCGCTCGACGAGGTGGTCGAGCGCGTCGGGCTCCAGCTCGACGCCAGAGCCGCCGAGCCCGCGGTCGCGGTCGGTCAGCGCCCGCAGCACGATCGTCCGCAGCTCGCCCTGCTCCAGCGGCTCGAGGCGGAACAGCAGCGAGCGGCTCATCAGCGGGGTGTTGAGCGCGAAGAACGGGTTCTCGGTGGTGGCGCCGATCAGCACCACGGTGCGGTCCTCGACGCCCGGCAGCAGCGCGTCCTGCTGCGACTTGTTGAAGCGGTGGATCTCGTCGATGAACAGGATCGTGCGTCGCCCGCTGGCGCCGAGCCGCTGCCGCGCCGCGTCGAGCACGGCGCGGACGTCCTTGACCCCGGCGCTGGTGGCCGACAGCTCCTCGAAGTGCGAGCTGGTCGCGCGGGCGACGATCTGGGCGAGCGAGGTCTTGCCGGTGCCCGCCGGTCCCCACAGGATCACCGAGCGCAGCTCGTCCGCCTCGATCAGCGCGCGCAGCGCGCTGCCCGGGCCGAGCACGTGTGCCTGGCCCACGAATTCGTCGAGATTTCGTGGGCGCATGCGGGCCGCCAGCGGGGCCGTCTCGGCGCCGATCTCGGCGGCCCTGGCCGAGAACAGGTCCATGCCGGCCATGCTAGCGACCAGCGGTCCTCACCAGGAAATATTCCGGCAGCGCTCCACGGGTGCCGTGGTCTGGTCGACGTTTGCACCTGCTCGCGAAGAACAGGGCGGGGACCACCCGGACCGCTTCCGGTACCCGGCATGCGGGTGCCTTCCCTGGCCACGCGTATGGACCCCTACGTCGAAGTGTTGGCGCAAACGAAATGCCAGCCACAAACATCGTCGGGCGCTGCCGAGATCGCATTCAACCACCGGATACGGGCAGCGGCAAGTCGGTCTAGCTCGATCGAGCTAGTTACCGGGAGTAGCCCCTGTGCGGGTTCGTCTCGCTTCCTCCCCAAGCGAGGCATGCGCGAGGATACGGGCCATGGAGCGCAGCGGGTTTCAGGCCCGGCCGGGCAGTCCGGCGACCCCGCTCGGCCGGCCGGCGAGGGTGGTCGCGGCGGTCAGGGCGATCCTGCGGCCACGGGTCGGGGCGCTGTCGTGGGCTGGTTCGCGGCTGCTCGCGGGCGCCATCCTGGCCGCCGGGCTGCTCGCGCAGGCGCTGTTCGGGTGGCGCTGGTGGCTGGTGGTGATTGTGCTGACGGTCGCGGGCGAGGCGATCCTGGTCTGCTCGACGCTGGCGCGCACGCCCGAGCGCGAGGAGCTGGTCGACGAGCTGCTCGCCGCGCTCGCGCCGGGGCGCCGGGAGCGCCGCCTGGCCCGACTGGAGGCGGACCGGTTCCGCGCGGCCCCGTTCGCGCTCTACGGCCTGCCGCCGTCCTGGAGGGGCCAACGGTTCCTCGGAAGGTGGTCCAGCACGCGGCCCCGCCACGGCCCCGAGCTGACCACCAGCCTCGAGCTCGGCCACGGTGACCCGGGCGCGTCCGCCGGCCCGCTGCTGCGGGTCGAGGTCGCCCCATGGACCAGCTCGGCGCGACCGGGGCCGTCGCGGCGGCCAGAGGCGAGCCGGCGGGTCGAGATCACCGTGGACGGCGTGCCAGTGGGGTTCGAGGTGGGGTTCGAGGTGGGGTTCGAGGGGGCGTTCGAGGTGGCACCCGAGGCGGGCTTCGAGGTCGCTGGGACCGGCCGTCGCTGGACCGCCCGCGGCGAGCACGGCGCCCTGGTCCTACGCCTGGAGGGTCGCGACCTCGACCCGGCCCGGGTCAGCCTGGTCCGGGTCGCCGACCTCGGCCCCTACCTCGCCGGCCCGGCGACCCGTCAGCTCGCGCCCGGCGCCTGACAGCCCCTGGCATCTCCCATCGCGGGCCCCGCACGTCAGCCTGCGCCCGGCGCCTGGTCCTCGCTGGACGGGCGGCTCGCGGCGTCGGCCGGCTTCGGGGGCTTCGGGGGCTTCGGCGGCGTGCGGCGAAGACCGACCTCGGCGAGCTGCTCGGCGTCGACCTCGGCGGGCGCGTCGGTGAGCGGGTCCCAGCCCGACTGGGTCTTGGGGAAGGCGATCACCTCGCGGATCGAGGAGACCCCGCCCAGCAGGCTCACCACCCGGTCGAGCCCGAACGCGAACCCGCCGTGCGGCGGCGCGCCGTACTCGAGGCCTCGCAGGAAGAAGCCGAAGCGCTCGCGCGCCTCCTCCGGGCTGATGCCGAGCTGCTCGAACACGCGCCGCTGCACGTCGGCGCGGTGGATACGGATGCTTCCGCTGCCCAGCTCGACCCCGTTGAGCACCAGGTCGTAGGCCCGCGCGGTCGCCTCATCGGGAACCTCGGTGAAGGTCTCCATGAACTTCGGCATGGGCTGCGTGAACGGGTGGTGGGCGGCCTCGTAGCGGCCCTCGCTCTCGTTCCACTCGAACATCGGGAACTCGGTGACCCACACGAACGCCCACTCGCCCTCCGGGACCAGCCCGCGCTCGGCGGCGAGCCGGGTGCGCAGGTCGCCCAGGACGGTCCGCGCCACCTGGGTGCGGTCGGCGGCGATCAGCAGCAGGTCGCCCGGGCGGGCGCCGGTGACCCGCCGCAGGTCGGCGCGCTCCTGGTCCGAGAAGAACTTGTCGAGCGGCGAGCGCAGGCCCAGGTGCTCGACCACCACCCAGGCCAGCCCCCTGGCGCCCCTCGACCTGGCCACGTCGGCGAGCGCGTCGAGCTGCTTGCGGGTCAGGTCGCCGGCGCCCTCGACCTTGAGGCCGACCACCGACCCGCCGGCCCGCAGCGCGCCGGCGAACACGCCGACCTCGGTGCCGGCGAACACCCCGCCCAGGTCGGTCAGCTCCATGCCGTAGCGCAGATCCGGCTTGTCGGAGCCGAACCGCCGCATCGCCTCGGCGTAGGTCAGCCGCGGGAACGGTGTGGCCAGCTCGACCCCGAGCGTCCGGCGCCAGGCGTTGGCCATCAGCTCCTCGCCGAGCGCGTAGACGTCCTCCTCCTCGACGAACGACATCTCCAGGTCCACCTGGGTGAAGTCGGGCTGCCGGTCGGCGCGCAGCGCCTCGTCGCGGAAGCAGCGCACGATCTGGTAGTAGCGCTCCATGCCAGCGACCATCAGCAGCTGTTTGAACAGCTGCGGCGATTGCGGCAGCGCGTACATCCTGCCGGGCTGGAGGTGGCTGGTGACCAGGAAGTCGCGGGCGCCCTCCGGTGTCGACCTGGTCAGGTACGGGGTCTCGATGTCGAGGAAGCCGCGCTGCTCGAGCGCCTCGCGGATCGCCGAGATCGCCTGGGCGCGCAGCTCCAGCAGCCGCCTGGCGGCGGGCCGGCGCAGGTCGAGGTAGCGGTACTGGAGCCGCAGCACCTCGTCGACGTCGATGCGGTCCTCGATCGGGAACGGCGGGGTCGCCGATGGCGCCAGCACCTCGAGGTCGGCGACGATCACCTCGACCTCGCCGGTGGCCAGGTCGGGGTTCTCGTTGCCCTCCGGACGCCGGGCGACCCTGCCGGCGATGCGCAGGCAGTCCTCGAGCCGCACCCCGTGCGCCTCGTCGGCCGCCCGTGGCGCCTGGTCGGGATGGACCACCACCTGGACGATCCCGGAGGCGTCGCGCAGGTCGAGGAAGACCACCCCGCCGTGGTCGCGGCGTCGCGCGACCCAGCCGGCGAGCCGGACCTCGGCGCCGGCGTCGGCGGCGCGCAGGGTCCCGCACGCGTGCGAGCGCATCGAGCCGAGCATCGGGCGGGTCACTGGTCGTCTCCTGAGTCGTCGGTGTCCGGGGCGGGGTCGTCGCCGGGGCCGCCCGCAGCGTGGGGGGCGCCGGGGCCGCCGCGGTGACCGGGATCGGCGGCCGCGTGCTCGCCGGGGTCGGCGGCGGCGATGCCGGCGACGACCTCGACCACCTCGTCGAGCGGCACGCGGCGCTGCTCGGAGGCGCGCATGTCCCGCACGCTCGCCTCGCCGGCGGCGAGCTCCTCCTCGCCGACCAGCACGACCGCCAGGGCGCCGGTCCTGGCCGCCGACTTCATGTGGCCGCGAAGGCTCCGCTCGGCGTAGGGCTGGTCGGCGGCGAGCCCGGCGCGGCGCAGGTCGCGCACCAGCCGCACCGCCACGCCCTGCGCGGCCTGCGCCAGCGGCAGCACCAGCGCCTTGAGCTGCCATGGGGCCTCGGGCAGGCGGCCGGCCTGTTCGAGCGCGAGCACGGTGCGGTCGAGCCCGAGCGCCCAGCCGATCCCCGGCGCGGGCGGCCCGCCGACCAGCTCGGAGAGGCCGTCGTAGCGGCCGCCGCCGCCGAGCGCGTTCTGGGCCGCGTCCAGCGAGTTCGCCTGCCACTCGAAGGTGGTGCGCATGTAGTAGTCGAGGCCGCGGACCAGCCGGGGCGCGTCGACCCACTCGACGCCGGCCTCGGCGAGCAGGGAGCGCACGGTGGCGTCGTGCGCCTTGCAGTTGGCGCACAGCGAGTCACGCATGACCGGGGCGTCCGCGGTCAGCTCCTGGACCCGCGGGTCCTTCATGTCAAGCACCCGCAGCGGGTTCTGCTCGGCCCGGGCCCGGGCCTCGGCGGGCAGCCTGTCGCCGAGGCCGCGCAGGAACTCGAGCAGCCGCTCGCGGTAGACCGGGCGGCAGTCCTGGTCGCCGAGGCTGGTCAGCAGCAGGGTGACGTCCAGCCCGAGCACCCGGAAGACCTCGTGACCGACCAGGATCACGTCGACGTCGACGACCGGGTCCGCGCTGCCGATCGCCTCGATGTCGACCTGGTGGAACTGGCGCTGCCGGCCGGCCTGGGGGCGCTCGTAGCGGAAGCTCGGGCCGCTGAAGGCGACCTTGACCAGGCCGCCGCCGAGCCGCCCGTGCTCGATCAGCGCGCGCACCGCCCCGGCGGTCAGCTCCGGCCGCAGGGTGATCGAGCGGCCGCCCTTGTCGGTGAAGCTGTACATCTCCTTTTGGACGACGTCGGTCGACTGGCCCACGCCCCTGGCGAACAACCCGGTCTCTTCGAAGATCGGCGTCTCCATGCGCTGGTAGCCGGCCAGGCGCGCCTGCTCGAGCATGGTCAGCTCGACCTCCGAGCGGATGTCGCCGATCGGCGGCAGGTAGTCGAAGGTGCCCTTCGGGGCCTCGAAGCGCTCGGTCATCGCCTGCCCTCTCTGACCCCGCCGGGGACCAGGTCGACCAGGAAGGGGTTGCTGGCCCGCTCGCGCCCGACGGTGGTGCGGGGGCCGTGCCCGGGGAGCACGACGGTCTCGTCCGGCAGCGTCAGGAAGCGCCCGGCCAGCGAGGCGAGCATCTGCTCCATCGAGCCGCCGGGCAGGTCGACGCGCCCGATCGAGCCGGCGAACACCAGGTCCCCGGCGAGCAGGGTGTCGTCGGTCCTGAAGGTGACGTGCCCGGGCGTGTGGCCGGGGGTGTGGTCGACCACCAGCGACAGGCCGGCCAGCTCGATCGCCTCACCGTCGGCCAGCTCGCGGACCTCGTCCGGCTCCTGGAGCCGGAGGGTGCCGAAGACGCCGGCCAGGTCCGGCGAGAGGCCGGCGAGCGGGTCGGTCAGCAGGTGGCGGTCCGCCGGGTGGACGTAGCACGGGATGTCGCGCGCGCCGGCCAGCGGCGCGACGCTCCACATGTGGTCGAGGTGGCCGTGGGTGAGCAGCGCGGCGACCGGCCGGAGCCGGTGGCGCGAGCACAGCTCGTCGATCCCGGGGAGGGCGTCCTGGCCCGGGTCGACCACCAGAGCCTCGGTACCCGGGCCGGTGGCCAGCAGGTAGCAGTTTGTCTGAAAGTCCCCGGCGGGAAACTCGGCGATCAGCATCGGACAATAGGTTCCATTGAGAGTTTGGCCTGTCGGTCGCGAGTCTAGCGGAACGGCGCGGACGGCCCACTTGGTTGTCCACAGCCCCGCTGGAGCCGGCTGGCGCCGCGCTGGCGGCGAGCCGGCGCCCCGGCCCGGCGCCGCCACCACCACTGCACCGCCGCGCGCCGCTGAATGCCGCCACCGTCCAGGGACGAGCGTTCCGTCCGGCCTCAGGGCGCCTGTCCAATTTCGCGCGGGAGGCTTTAGACTCCAACCCACGTCCTGGCGCGCGTGCTCTCGACCGCGCGCCGTCTTCGTCGCACGTCCGCCGGAGGAGCCTCAGAATGTCGAGCAAGACACGCCAACGGGCGCTGGCCAAGCAGAAGGCCAGGCGCGAGGCAGAGCGCCGCAGAGCACGACGGCGCCGGGCCATGCTCACCTACGGGACCCTCGGCATCGTGGTGCTCGTCGCGGCGATCGCGGGCGGCGTCGCGCTCGCCAACCGCTCGCCCTCCAAGCCCTCCGCGTCGGCGGCGGCGACCACCACCACCCCGACCCAGACCACGGTTGCGCCCACCGGCGCGCGGATCGACGCGCCCAGCGCGCCGGCCACGGTCGCCTGCGGCGGCGAGCTCCCGCCGCGGCACGCGCACCCGAAGGCCAAGTCCGCGCCGACCGTGCGGCTCGACAAGGCCCGCACCTACACGGCCGAGTTCCAGACCTCGTGCGGCAAGTTCGCCGTGCGCATCGACCCGTCCAGCGCGCCGATCGCGGCTGCGAACTTCGTGACCCTGGCGCGGAAGGGCTTCTACGACTCGACCTGGTTCCACCGGATCCTGCCCGGCGTCAACGACATCGGCGTGATCCAGGGCGGCGACCCTCAAGGTGACGGCCAGGGCGGCCCCGGCTACACGATCAAGGACGAGCCGTCCAAGGGGAAGGCCTACACCAAGTACACGATCGCCATGGCCAAGGCATCGGTCCCGAACTCCGCCGGCTCGCAGTTCTTCATCAACACCAAGGACAACAACGGCGCCCCCTGGAACAACGCCTACGCGGTCTTCGGAAAGGTCGTGTCGGGCCAGTCGACGGTCGACAAGATCGGGCAGACCCCCCTCGGCGGACCCAACGGCGACGCGCCGACCCAGGCGGTCTGGATCGAGAAGCTGACCATCAAGGTGACCTGACGCCGAGCCTGCTGGTCAATTTCTGGTACGCGCCCCCGGTCGGGCATGCCATCGAGGCGCTGCGCTACTGCCTCGGCTACCACCGCTCCGATCCGGGCCTGCGCATCAGCCTTGTGCTGAACGCAAACACGCCGATCGAGCTGGCCAGCCTGTGCCCGTTCGTCTACGCCACCTACCCGGTCGAGCACCCGTTCATGGAGGATCCCGGCGATCGAGTCGCGGCCGGGGCACTGGCCGCGGTGCCCCGCGACTGGGACTGGGTGGTCGACGAAGCCAGGCGCTCGATGCCGCGCCAGCTCGCCGCCTTCCCCGGCATGGCGGCCTACTACGCCGCCTCGGACGCCCACCTGCGCGCACGGCTCGGCCGCGGCCTCGCCGGCGCCTCCCCACCCGCCTACCTGCCGCACCAGCGACTCACCCTCGAGCTGCCGGAAGCGTCGCGTGCCAGCGCACGCCGCCTGCTCGACGGCTCGAGCGTGCGGATCGCCGTGCTGCCGGCCGGGGCCGGGGAGCCGTGGCTGTACCCGTCGGCGGCGTCCTGGGAGCTGATCGTCGGCGCGCTGCTGCGCCAGCTTCCCAAGGCGGCCGTCTGCCTGGTCGGCAAGCTCACCGAGGACGGCCGGACCACCACCAGCGTCGGGCCTGGGGTGGTGGAACGTCTGCGGGGGCTCTCGCCCGCCGTGCTGGACTGCTTCGACCTCCCGCTGACGGACGAGCTGGCGGTGGTGGAGGCCTGCGACCTGTTCGTGTCGCCGCACTCCGGGTTCGGGATGGCCGCCCTGTCGGTCGGCACGCCCTGGCTCACGCTGGCCGGCAACCGCTGGCCCGAGTACTTCTACAACGGCGTGCCGTTCTACTCGGTGCTGCCCGATCCGGAGCGCTTCCCCTGCTACACCGGGCTCGGCGCCGACCTGCCGGCGACCGCCTCGGACAGCGACGGCGAGGGTCGCCGCTCGCTCAGCATGAGCGCCGACCGCGTCCGCGCCGACCTCGACGAACTGCTGGAGGCCGCCCGCATGCTGATCGAGGGCCGGCTCAGCTACGAGCGGGCGCTGGCGTCCCATTTCGAGCGCCTGCTGGCGTTCCACCGTGGCGACCGCTCGCGGATCTGGTCGATCGACGACCTCCACCGCCAGTACGTGTAGCGGTATCCCTGCACGTCGGCGCCGTCCTCACCCTTTCCGGGCCACGATCAGGTCGCGGACGATCGCCTGGTCGACCCGGTGCTCGAAGCGGCCATAGGGCCCGGCGTCCAGCACCTCGAGGCCGGCCGAGCTCATGATCGCGGCCAGGTCCTCGCGGCCGGCGGTCCGCCAGTTCCACGAGACGCCGAGCGCCCCGCCCTTGCGGAGCAGCTCGACCCAGACCGGCACCGCCTTGGCCAGCAGGTCGGCTGGCCCGCGCGAGAGCCCGGCGCCGGCGGTCCGGCTGCCGTGCTGGACGCCGTAGGGAGCGTCGGTCACCACCGCGTCGAACGAGCCCCGGCGGAAGAACTCCAGCGCCAGGGTGGCGTCGGCGTTGACGACCTCCAGCTCCTGGCTCTCCCCGGCGCGCAGCCGCTCCTTGCTCGGCGAGAAGCTGGCGTGCAGCCGCCGCCCGGCGGTGGCGTGGTGGCGCCGGACCCGCTCGCTGACAGCGCGGTGCTTGAGACGCTTGTCCTTGAGCCAGGTCTGGAAGAAGTGCGCGTAGGCGTCGAAGTCCCGGGCGTCGAGCTCCATGCCGGCGGCGTCGAAGCCGTAGAGCAGCGCCTGGTTGAGCGTGGTGCCGCGGCCGCAGAGCGGGTCGAAGACCCTGAACTTGCGGTCCAGCAGCTCGCCGCCGAAGGCGCACGAGACCAGGGTCACGTTGAGCAGCAGCTTGGTGAACTGCTCGTTGGTCTTGCCCTGGTAGCGCTGGATGGTGACCAGGTCGTCGTCGAGCCGGTCGAGACGGCGCAGCTCGACCGGCCGCAGCAGCTCCCCCTCGACCTCGAACAGCGCGTAGGCCGAGGACAGGTTGGCGAGCATGGCGGCGTCGCGGGCGCCGAGCGTGCCGGCGGCGGTGAAGCCGACGTAGGGCACCCCGCCGATGACCGCCTCCTCGACGTCCCCGATGCGGCCGCCGAGCACGCAGCGGTCGAAGACCTCCAGCTCACTCCGCGTCAGCCGCACCGACGCGTCGGCGTAGACGCGGTTGGCGGAGGGCAGGATCAGCAGCGCGTATCGGGTCATCGGCCCGATTGTAGTCAGCGCCCCGGTCCGGGTCGGGCCGCGCGGGGTCGGGGTCGGGGTGGGTCCCGCCGGCACCCGACGCCGACCTCGCCGCTCAGCGGGCGGCGGAGTCGAGCAGGATGGTGACCGGGCCGGCGCCGGCGGACTCGACCAGCATCTCGGCGCCGAAGCGGCCGGTGGCGACCTTGATCCCGGCCTCGGCGAGCCGCTCCGCGACCGCGTCGACCAGCGGGGCGGCCTGCTCCGGGCGGGCGGCGGCGACGAACGACGGCCGGCGTCCCTTGCGGGCGTCGCCGTAGAGGGTGAACTGGCTGACCACCAGGACGCCGCCGCCGGCCTCGACCACCGAGCGGTTCATCTTGCCCTCGCCGTCCTCGAAGATCCGCAGGCCGGCGAGCTTGCCCGCGAGCCAGGACGCCTCGGCGGCGGTGTCGTCGTGGGTCACGCCGACCAGCACCAGCAGCCCCGGACCGATCTCGCCGACGACCTGGTCGGCAACCACCACCCGTGCCCAGGCGACCCTGGAGACGACCGCGCGCACGGCGCGGCTACTCGTCGTCCGAGCCGTTGCCCTGCGGCACGACCCGGAAGGCGTCGTAGACCCCGTCCACCCGCTTGACCGCGGCCAGCACGTGGGCGAGGTGCGAGATGTCGGCCAGCTCGAAGGTGAATCGCAGGGTGGCGATCCGGTCGCGGCCGGTCGCCACCGTGGCCGACACGATGTTCACGTGGTGGTCGGAGAGGACCTCGGTGATGTCGCGGAGCAGCTTGGTGCGGTCGAGCGCCTCGACCTGGATGGTGACCGCGAACACCGATGGGCCCGAGGTGTCCCAGGTGACGTCGATCATCCGGTTGGGATGGCGCTCCAGGTCGGCCGCGTTCGGACAGTCCGAGCGGTGGACGCTGACCCCGTGCCCGCGGGTCACGAAGCCGATGATCGGGTCGCGCGGCACCGGGGTGCAGCAGCGGGCCAGCTTGACCCAGACGTCGTCGACGCCCTTGACCAGCACGCCCCGGCTGGTCGGCAGCGAGCGGGCCGGCCGGGTGGCGCGATGCAGGGGGAAGTCGTCGTCCTCCTGCTCCTCGTCGCCGAGGTCGGCCTGGAGGCGGTTGACCACGCTGACCGCGGTGACCTGCCCGGACCCGACGGCCGCGTAGAGCGCGTCCAGGTTCCCGAAGCGCATCTCGGAGGCGAGCGCCGCCAACGCGCCCCCCTGGGTCAGTCGCTGGAGCGGCAGGCCGGCCTTGCGCATCGCCCGGACCAGCGACTCCTTGCCGGCCTCGATGGCGTCCTCGCGCCGCTCCTTGGAGAACCACTGCCGGATCTTGTTGCGCGCCCGCGGCGTCTTGACGATCGCCAGCCAGTCGCGCGACGGGCCGGCGTCCGGCGCCTTCGAGGTGAAGATCTCGATCGTCTCGCCGTTCTGGAGCGCGTACTCGAGCGGCACCAGCCGCTTGTTGACGCGGGCGCCGACGCAGCGGTGGCCGACCTCGGTGTGGACCGCGTAGGCGAAGTCGATCGGGGTCGCGCCGGCCGGAAGCTGGAACACGTCGCCCTTGGGGGTGAAGACGAAGACCTCGTCGACATAGAGATCTGTCTTCAAGTTGTCGATGAAGTCCTTGGGGTCCGACAGCTCCCGCTGCCAGTCGATGAGCTGGCGTAACCAGCCCATCTCCTGCTCGGTGGTGACCCCGCCCTTGCCGTCCCTGGTCTTGTAGCGCCAGTGCGCGGCGATGCCGTACTCGGCGGTCTGGTGCATCGACTTGGTGCGGATCTGGATCTCGAGCGGCTTGCCCTCAGGACCGACCACCGTGGTGTGCAAGCTCTGGTAGAGGTTGAACTTGGGCATCGCGATGTAGTCCTTGAAGCGCCCTGGCACCGGCTTCCAGAGCGCGTGGACCTGCCCAAGCGCGGCGTAGCAGTCCTTGATCGAGTCGGTCAGGACCCGTACGCCAACCAGGTCGTAGATGTCGGAGAACTCCTTGCTCCGAAGCACCATCTTTTCGTAGATCGAGTAGTAGTGCTTCGGCCGCCCGGTGATCTCCGCGCGGATCTTCAGCGACTTGAGCTGCGCGTTCACCTGGTCGATCACCTTGGCCAGGTACTTCTCGCGCTCGGGCTGCCGCTCGGTGGTCATCCGCACGATCTCTTCGTAGCGCTTGGGGTACAGCGCCGCGAAGGCGAGGTCCTCGAGCTCCCACTTGACCTGGTGCATGCCGAGCCGGTTGGCCAGCGGCGCGTAGATCTCCAGGGTCTCGCGCGCCTTGCGCTCCTGCTTCTCGCGGGGCAGGTAGCCGATGTCGCGCATGTTGTGGAGCCGGTCGGCCAGCTTGATCAGCAGCACGCGGATGTCGCGGGCCATGGCGATGACCATCTTGCGGATGGTCTCGGCCTGGGCCGCCTCACGGGTCTCGAAGCCGATCCGGTCCAGCTTGGTGAGCCCGTCGGTGATCTTGGCCACCTCGGCGCCGAACTGGGTCTCGACCTCGGCGACGGTCATCGAGGTGTCCTCGACCACGTCGTGGAGCAGCGCCGCGATCAGCGAGGTGGTGTCGAGGCCGAGGTCGGCGACGATCATCGCCACGCCGAGCGGGTGGTCGATGTAGGGAAGCCCGGACTTGCGCGACTGCCCGGTGTGCCGCTCGTTCGCCACCTCGTAGGCCCGCCGGACCAGCACCAGGTCCGCGCGTGGGTTGCGGTGCCGCATCTTGCGGAGCAGTCGCTCCACGTCGGGCTCGGGCGGGGGCTCGGTGTCGTAGGGCCGCAGCAGCGCGACCGCGAGGCCATCGGTGGGGTCGTGGTCGTCCGCGGGGGCGTGCTCGCCGTCGGTCGGCTGGGCAAGGCTGGGCTCGCGATCGACCGCCAGCCCGTCGGGCACCGCCGCCCGCTGCTGCTGCGCCATCGGCCCCACCCACATATGCTCCGGCCCCCGGCGACCGTCGGACGCGGGAGCACCTTCGATACAGAGCCCAAGGTACCCCACGTCAGCCAGAGGCCGCCGCATTGCGACACGGCGGTTTTGCGGAGATCCAGTGAAATCAGTACTGAATCAAGCTGAAGAACTCGTACCCTTCGATCAATTCGCGCCCGCCGAGGAAGCTGAGCTCGAGCAAGGTCGCGATCCCCACGACCTTGCCGCCGAGTCGCTCGACCAGCCGGGCCGAGGCCCTGGCGGTGCCGCCGGTCGCCAGGACGTCGTCCACGATCAGCACCCGCTGCCCGGGCGAGATCGCGTCGGCGTGGATCTCGAGCGTGGCGGTGCCGTACTCGAGCGTGTACTCCTCGGACTCGACCGCGGCCGGCAGCTTGCCGGCCTTGCGGACCGGCACGAAGCCGGCGCCGAAGTGGTAGGCGACCGGCGACGCCAGAATGAAGCCCCTCGCCTCGATGCCGACGACCCGGTCGACGTTGCCGCGTCCGAAGTGGACGACCGTCTCGTCGATCACCGACGAGAACGCCACCTGGTCCGCCAGCAGCGGCGTGATGTCCTTGAAGATCACGCCCTCCTGCGGGAAGTCGGGGACGTCGCGGATCAGGGAACGGAGTCGGGCGGTATCGATAGGCACGGTGGCGCCTCCTTCAGCGACGGCGTCGCTTCGACGACCCGGACCGCTGCCGGCCGGAGGACTTGCGGCGCTGCTGGGATGGGCGTGGCTTCTGCGGCTGGCGGGAGGCGGCGGTGGCGCGCGCCGGCTCCTCCACCGGCTCCGGCTCCTCCTCGTCCCGCTCCAGGTGCAGCCCGTTCGGCGCGTCCGGCTCGAGCATCGCCTCCTCGTCGGGCGGCTCCAGCGTTCGCCGGCGCTCGGCCGCGACCGGCCGGCGCTGCCCCTGTCCCGCGACCTGCCTGGTCCGCGCCTGCGGCTCGCCGTCGCCGGCGGTCGCCGCGGAGGGGACCAGCCTGCTGACCCTGGCGGCGAGCTGGCGGTAGCGCGGCTCGGTCTCCTTCCAGAGCGCCAGGAACGGGGTCGCGATGAAGATCGACGAGTAGGTCCCGGCCGCGACGCCGACGAACAGCGCCAGCGACAGGTCCTTGATGGTCTCGGCGCCGGGCAGGATCGAGCCGGCGAGCAGCAGCGCGCCGATCGGCAGCAGCGAGGTCAGCGAGGTGTTCAGCGACCGGACCAGGGTCTGGTTCACCGCCCGGTTGGCCGCCTCGGAGTAGGTGACCCGCGACATCGCGCTCAGCTGGCCGGTGTTCTCACGGACCTTGTCGAAGACCACCACCGTGTCGTAGAGCGAGTAGCCGAGGATGGTCAGCAGGCCGATCACGGTCGCCGGCGTGACCTCGAAGCGGGCCAGCGCGTACACCCCGGCGGTGATCAGCAGGTCGTGGGCGAGGGCGATCAGCGCGGAGACGGCCATCTTGAAGTCGAAGCGGATCGACACGTAGACCACGATGACGGCCAGGAACACCAGGAGCGCGATCAGCGCCTTCTTGGTGACCGTGCTCCCCCACTTCGAGCCGACCACCGAGTTCGAGACCTGGGCCGGCTGCACCCCGGCGACCCTGGCCAGGTCGGCGCGGACCTTGGCGATCTGCTCGGAGGTCAGCGACTCCGTCTGCACCTGGACCTGCGCCGGCTTGCCCGACTCGACGTTCGACAGCTGGACCACCTTCGCCGGCGAGCCGACCGCGTCGGACACCTGCGCCTGGCTGACGTTGTGGGCGGGCTGGACGCTGAACACGCCACCGCCCTTGAAGTCGATGCCGAACCGGAGTCCCGGGTAGAACAGGGCGATCACGGAGATCACCATGGCCAGGGCAGACACCAGGAACCACGTCCGCCAGCGGCCGACGTAATCGAAGCTGATCTGCCCGTGGTACAGGCGGCTGGCGATGGACACGGGGGCGGACTCCTCCTCGTTGTGTTCTAGACGGCGGCGCGGATGCCCACGAACCGCCCCTCCTGGAACAGCCGCGTCCGACAGAGCAGGCTCACCGCCGGCTTGCCGTAGCACCAGGCGGCGAAGAAGTCGATGAGCGTCGCGAGGCCGAGGGTGAACGCGAACCCTCGAACCGGGCCAATGGCGAAAACGTACAGGACGAGCGCGGCCGCGAACGACACAGTGTTGGCCGAGACCAGCGTGTGGAACGAGCGGGCCCAGCCGCGGTCCACCGATGTACGCAAGGTTCGGCCCTCTCGGACCTCGTCTTTCAGGCGTTCGAAGAACACCACGTAGGAGTCGGCCGAGATGCCGATCGCGACGATCAGGCCGGCGATGCCCGCCAAGGTCAGGGTGAAGCCGATCAGCTTGCCCATCAGCAGCACGATGCCGACGTTGAGGGCCGCGGCGAGCGCCAGGCCGCCCCAGATGACCAGGCCCAGGCCGCGGTAGAAGATCAGCACGTAGACGAAGGTGGCGGCGAGCCCGATGATGCCGGCGATCAGGCCGGCGTGGAGCGAGTCCGAGCCGAGCGTGGCGCTGACCGTGTTCTGGTCGATGTTCTCGAGCGTCAGCGGCAGCGCGCCGGTCGAGATCAGGGGCGCCAGGAACTCGGCCTCGCCCTGGGTCTGTCCCGTGATCACCGCGGTGCCGCCGGTGATGCCGTGGCCGCAGCTGATGCTCGAGTCAGAGGCCACCGGCGGGTGGTTGATCACCACCGAGTCGAGGATGATCGAGATCTCGCGCTTGGGGTCGCCGGGCTGGTTGCAGGCGGCCTGGCCGGTCAGCTTCTGGAAGGCGTTGTCGCCCTTGCCGGAGAACCTGAGCTGGGTCTCCCACTGGCCGGTCGAGACGCCGTTGCTGGCGGTGGCGATCTGCGCGTTGGCGCCGGTGATGTCGGTGCCGCCGAGCGCGACCGGGCCCATCTGAAGCTTGGTGGCGTTTTCGCTGGGCCGCTGCTGTCCCGACTCTGTGGCGCACAGCACCGTGTTCTGGCTCGGCTTGTCCGTCGCCAGCCAGGTGCTCTGGTTGCCGCAGTCGACCTTGTCGAACGGGGCCTTCTTGTAGTTCGGGTCGCTGGCGGCGACTTCGGCCAGGACGGGCCTGAACTGGAGCTGCGCGGTGGTGCCAACCGCGCGGATGACGTCGTCGGAGTTCTGCACGTCCGGGATCGACACCACGATGTTGCCGCCCTCGGCGGCGACCTCCGACTCCGCGACGCCCTTGGAGTTCACGCGGTTGCGGATGATGTCGATGGTGGTGTCCATCTGCTGCTTGGTCGGAGCCGCGCCGGACGGGTTGTGGGGGCGGAAGGTCACGCTGGTCCCACCACGCAGGTCGAGTCCGAGCCTTGGCTTGATGTTGAAGGCCCCGATCGCACCCCAGACGCCGGCCGCCACGACCAGGACGGCCACCAACGGCACGATCAGCCGACGCTTTCCTGGCACTGCGTTGCGCTCCTTCTTCTCTGTCTCGGGGTCGGCCGGCGCTGGCTCTCAGAGCAGCGACTGGCCGTTCACTGTCATCCGGAACTTACAGCCGAGCCCTTCGGCGGCGCGGCGGCACATCATCATTCTGTGGAGGAAGATCTCGAAATACTCAAGGATATCCGAGACTTCCGTATCGATCTCGAGCTCGAGCGTGACCGTCTTCTGCTCGGCGTCCACGCGCACGAACGAATGGGTGGCTGAGAAGTTCACTCTATCGTGGATGTCGAACTCGACCTGGGCGTCCTTTCGCACTCTGGAGCGATGGACGTCCGATTTGTCCGCGATCACCACCGCGGCCGCGACCGGCGAGACGGCGTTGCCGAGCTCCTCCTCGTGGTTGCCGATAGCGCCGATCACCAGGCCGATGTCCTCGGTCGGGACGCCGAGCTCGGTCAGGATCGGTATGGCGATCAGCGCCGAGCTCTGGGGGTGGTTGTGGCGGCTGACCACGTTGCCCACGTCGTGGAGGTGGCCGGCGATCGCCGCCAGCTCGGCGACGTGGCGGTCGTAGCCCAGCCGGTCGAGGACGTTGAAGGCGATGCGGCCGACCAGGTTCGCGTGGCGGAAGCCATGCTCGGTGTAGCCGAGCCGGGCGGTGAACTGGTCGGCGAGCGCCAGGTACGTCTGCACGACCTTGTTGCCCGCCACCTCCTCGAGGAGGCGGAGCTCGGGAGTCTCGCGGGCTGGGCCGCTGTTGGTCACGGCTGGGTGGTCCCAGGCTCGTCAGGCTCGTCGGGCTCCTCCTCGGCGGGCGTCACCTTTCCGGAGATCGCGCGCCGGGTGATCCGAGCCTCGACGCCGGGAGCGAGCTCGACGGTGACGACGTCGCCGTCGAAGCGCCGGATCGTGGCGAAGAAGCCGGCGAAGGTCATGACCTGGTCACCCAGCTCCAGCGACGACTGCAATTGCTGCTGGGAGCGGAGACGGTTGCGCTGTGGCCGCACGATCAGAAAGTAGAAGAACGCCACGAGCAGCGCGAGGAAGACCAGCTGTGCAGCACCGGTAGTCATAGCTTGAAGACCTCCGAAAGGCCCGGGGAGATGGATTTCGGGCCAGCATCCCACCACGGGCCAGGCCAGGTGGATCGCACGACGGGAACGCCGCAGCCCAGAGACCGCGGCGCAGGCGCCATCCTAGGGATGGACCGCAGCTTGGTCAACTGAGGCAACGCGGTTCTATGCGGCCTGACCTGCGATTTCCGGTCAGGACACGGCGCGAGACGCTGATTTCCCGCGGCTGACGCCGATTTCGTGAAACTCTCGAAGCTCGGATTATCCTTGGGTTGCATTGCTCGGTCCGGTTTCTCGACGCTTATCGCCGGCGCTGCCGGAGGTTCCAGAGCACGGCGGGGAGCACCCATCCCGGCGATCGCGTTTCCATCGCTCCAGCCTAACCGCAGCGCGGAGACAAGGTGGTCGGCGGCGCCAGGGCGGGTCGGCGGGACGCGGTGCCGCGGTGCCGTGGTGGGTCGCGGGGCCGCCGGCCCTCCCCCCCTCTACAGGTCGAAGAGAGCGCCGGGTGGGGTGCCGGCGTCGCGGGGCGGGACGCGGCCGAGGTGGGCGTAGGCGGCGGCGCTGGCGACCCGCCCCCGGGGTGTTCGCTGGAGGAAGCCGAGCTGGATCAGGTAGGGCTCGGCCACGTCCTCGACCGTGTCCGGCTCCTCGCCGACCGAGACCGCCAGCGTCGCCAGGCCGACCGGCTGGCCGGCGTAGCGCTCGCAGAGCACCCGGAGCAGCGCGAGGTCGAGCTTGTCGAGGCCGAGCGGGTCGACCTCGAACAGGTCCAGCGCCCGCTCCGCGGTGGACGCGTCGACGTGGCCGTCGCCGCGGACCTCGGCGAAGTCCCGGACCCGTCGCAGCAGCCGGTTGGCGATCCGCGGGGTCCCCCGCGACCGTCTGGCCAGCAGGTCCGCACCGTCGGCGTCGACCTCGACGCCGAGGATCGCCGCCGAGCGGGTCACGATCGCGCGCAGCTCCTCGGGCTGGTAGAAGTCCAGGCGCGCGGAGTACCCGAAGCGGTCGCGCAGCGGCGAGGTGATCAACCCGGTCCGGGTGGTGGCCGCGACCAGCGTGAAGCGCGGCAGGTCCAGCCGCAGGCTCCGCGCCCCGGGGCCCTTGCCGAGCACGACGTCGATCTGGAAGTCCTCCATCGCCGGGTAGAGGACCTCTTCGACCGCCCGGGGCAGCCGGTGGATCTCGTCGACGAACAGGACGTCGCCGGCCTCGAGGCCGGTGAGGATGGCGGCGAGGTCGCCCGCCCGCTCCAGCGCCGGTCCCGAGGTCACCCGGAACCCGGCGCCGAGCTCGTTGGCCACGATCGAGGCCAGGCTGGTCTTGCCGAGCCCGGGCGGTCCGGAGAAGAGCAGGTGGTCTGGGGGCAGGCCGCGCCGGCGGGCCGATTCGAGCACGATCGCGAGCTGCTCCCTCGCTCGCGCCTGGCCGATGAACTCGTCCAGCCGGCGGGGGCGCAGGCTGCCCTCTGTGGCCCGCTCCTCGGGGGTCGCGCTCGGCTCGAGCAGATCGGTCATGGCGCCAGCTCTCGGAGCGCGAGGCGCAGCAGCTCCTGGGTTGGGAGCGCTCCGGCGTCCTCGGGAAGGGATTCGAGCGCGGCCCGGATCTCGGCAGGGGCGTAGCCGAGGGCGGTGAGCGCCTCTCGGACCTCGGCGTAGGCGGGCCGGGTGGTCGGGTCGGAGGGCAGGGCCACCGCCCCGTCGCCGAGCTTGCCCTTGAGCTCGATGATCAGCCTCGCCGCGCCTTTGCGGCCGACCCCAGAGACCAGCATGAGCGCGTCGGCGTCGCTGGCGCTCACCGCCCGCCGCAGCGCGTCGGGCGAGTGGACCGACAGCATCGCCAGCGCCAGCTTGGGACCGACGCCGCTCGCGCTGAGCAACTGCTCGAACACGTGCCTCTCGTCGGCGCTCAGGAAGCCGTACAGCGCCAGGGTGTCCTCGCGCACGTAGGTGACCGTGTGGACCATGACCTCGCCCCCGCGCGGCAGCGACGCCGTCGCCTTGGGGGTGAGGAACACGCGGTAGCCGACCCCGCCGACCTCGATCACCGCCCCGTCGAACAGCACCTCGGCCAGGCGGCCACGCAGCGACGCGATCACGGTCCCCTCCAGGGTGAGGTCGGCGCCGCCCTGGCGAGCCAGTCCTCCGGCGAAGCGGCCGCCAGCCCCCTGCCGCCAGCGCCGGGGCCCTTATCCGGCTCGCCGCTGTCGGAGCCGCCACCGTCGGACGGCATGCCGCTCGACCGGCCACCCCTCGAGCGCGTCCTGCGGCGCACACCGGCGGACGTCACCCGAAGGTCGAGGTCGGGTGGGGCGACGGTCCAGCCGATGTTGTCCATGTTGGCGAGCTGGAGGTGGCAGAGGGCGACGGCGAGGGCGTCGGCGGTGTCGGCGGGGGTCGGGACCGCCTCGAGCCCGAGCAGCGCACGGACCATGTAGCCGACCTGGGCCTTGGGGGCGTTGCCGACGCCGGTGACCGCGCGCTTGACCTGGGACGGGGTGTAGGCGGAGACCGCGAGACCGTGGTCGGCGGCGATCAGCAGGGCGACGCCGGACGCCTGGCCCACGGTCATGGCGGTGCGCACGTTGGCGTTGACGAACAGCCGCTCGATCGCGAACGAGTCGGGCCGGTAGGTGGCGACCACCTCGCGGAGCTTGCCGGCGAGCTCGGCCAGCCGCGGGGCGACCTGGTCGCCGCGGGTGGCCACGGTCCCGTAGCCGAGCGCGACCGTGTGACGGCCGGAATGCTCGACCACCGCCCAGCCGCAGCGGCCGAGACCCGGGTCGATCCCGAGCACGCGCATCGGCCACCCCCTTCCGCCGGGCGATGCGAGGCGACGCGTCCGCCCCGAACTGGTGTTTGCCCCAGGAGCCTAACCGCTCCCAAGGGCGCACTCAACCACGGTCGGGAAAGTTGTGGACAACTCGCGCGAGCCTCCGGGCGACGCGACCCCGACACCGCGGGGCGACGGGACCCACGACACACACCGGGCTGGACAGCGGCCATCATCGCGCGGATGCTCATCACCGACCGGCCCCCGCCAAGCGCGACCGCGGAGCCGGAACCGTGCATGGCTGGAGGTGGCTGAGCGCTTGCTGAGGACGATCCTGGTGCTGCTGGTGATCGCGGCACTGCTGGCCTACACGCTCAGACGGCGGCGCTGAACCCGGCGTCGAGCGTCAGCTCACCTCGGCCATGATCTCGTCGGGGATGTCGAAATTCGCGAAGACCTCCTGGGTGTCGTCGAGGTCCTCGATGGCGTCGAGCAGCCGCAGCACCTTGACGGCGCCCTCGCGGTCGAGCGGGACGCTCAGCGTCGGGACCATGGTGACCTCGGCCGAATGGTAGGCGATGCCGGCGCCGTCGAAGGCGGCGCGGACCGCCCGCAGCTCGCTCGGGCCGGTGGTGACGGTCAGCGCACCGTCGGCGTTGTCGACGTCCTCGGCGCCCGCCTCGAGCGCGACCTCCATGACCCGGTCCTCGTCGACGCCCTCGCCCGCGATGACGATCTGGCCCTTGCGGTTGAACAGGTACGAGACCGCGCCGGCCTCGGCCATGTTGCCGCCGGCCTTGGAGAAGGCGTGCCGCACCGCCGAGGCGGTCCGGTTGCGGTTGTCGGTGAGGGCATCGACCAGCACGGCCACGCCGCCGGGCGCGTAGCCCTCATAGGTGACCAGGTCGAGCTGCTGGCCCTCGAGATCGCCCGAGCCGCGCTTGATGGCCCGGTCGATAGTGTCGTTCGGGACCGAGTTGTCCTTGGCCTTCTGGATGGCGTCGGCGAGGGTCGGGTTGCCTTCGGGGTTGCCCCCGCCGGTGCGCGCCGCGACCTCGATGCCGCGGATCAGCTTGGCGAAGAGCTTGCCGCGGCGGGCGTCCTTGGCCCCCTTCTGATGCTTGATGGTTGCCCACTTGGAGTGGCCAGACATGCGATTCCCCTTTCGTTCGTCAACCTCCGCTGAACCCGGCTAGGCCGGATCAGGAGGCTGCCCGTGCACGCCGCGTTCGAGCGCGGCACGGGCGAGATCGACGAACCAGCGGTGCAGGCGCGAATCCCCGGTGAGCTCGGGATGGAACGAGACGGCGAGCAGGTTCCCCTGCCGCACGCCGATCACGCGGCCGTCGATCTCGGCGAGCACCTCGACCTCGGGGCCGGCGTCCGAGATCCAGGGGGCGCGGATGAAGGCGGCGGCGACCGGCCCGCCGTCGATGCCCTTGACCTCGACCTCGGCCTCGAACGAGGCGATCTGCGGGCCGAAGGCGTTGCGGCGGACACGGGCGTCGAGGACCCCGAGCAGCTCCTGTGGCGGGCCTTCGACCTCGCGGGCCATGAAGATCATGCCGGCGCAGGTGCCGAGCAGCGGCATGCCGCCGTGGGCGCGTTCGCGGAGCGGCTCGAGCAGGCCGTGGCGGCCCGACAGCTTGCCGATCACGGTCGACTCGCCCCCGGGCACGATCAGCGCGTCGACGGCGTCGAGGTCCGCGGGCGTGCGGACCTCGACCGACGAGACCCCGAGCGCGTCGAGGATGCGCCGGTGCTCGCGAACGTCGCCCTGGTAGGCCAGGACGCCGATGATGGGACGCTCGGACATGGACCTCCCGCTACCAGCCGCGGACCTCGAGACGCTCGGCCTCGGGCACCACGGAGATGCCGACCATCGCCTCGCCCAGGCCGCGCGAGACCTTGGCGATCGCGTCGGGGTCGTTGAAGAAGGTGGTCGCCTCGACGATGGCGCGCGCCCGCTTGGCCGGGTCGCCGGACTTGAAGATGCCCGAGCCGACGAACACGCCCTCGGCGCCGAGCTGCATCATCAGCGCGGCATCGGCCGGGGTGGCGATGCCGCCCGCGGTGAACAGCACGACGGGCAGCCTGCCCGCCTGCGCCACCTCGGCAACCAGCTCGTACGGCGCGCCGAGCTCCTTGGCCGCGGTGAACAGCTCCTCGGCGGGCAGCCCGGACAGGCGCGCGATGTCCGCGCGGATCGCCCGCATGTGCCTGGTCGCCTCGATCACGTTGCCGGTGCCCGCCTCGCCCTTGGAGCGGATCATCGCCGCGCCCTCGGTGATCCGGCGCAGCGCCTCGCCGAGGTTGGTGGCGCCGCACACGAACGGCACGGTGAACTTCCACTTGTCGACGTGGTGGGCCTCGTCGGCCGGGGTGAGCACCTCGGACTCGTCGATGTAGTCGACCCCGATGGCCTGGAGCACCTGCGCCTCGGCGAAGTGGCCGATGCGGCACTTGGCCATGACCGGGATGGACACCGCGGCGATGATCCCGTCGATCATGTCCGGGTCGCTCATCCGGGCGACGCCGCCCTCGGCGCGGATGTCGGCGGGCACGCGCTCGAGGGCCATCACGGCGACCGCGCCGGCGTCCTCGGCGATCTTGGCCTGGTCGGGCGTGACCACGTCCATGATCACGCCGCCCTTGAGCATCTCGGCCATGCCGCGCTTCACCCGCGCGGTGCCGATGACTGGGCCGGTGGCGGCCTGGTCGGCGTTGACGGACACGGAGCACCTCACTTGATCAGTCGTT
>JBEDUQ010000053.1:0-9484 GCA_040414855.1 Actinomycetota bacterium | reverse complement strand
AGGTCGTTTTGGCTGTGCCGTTTGACGGTGCTGACGAGGATGGGCGCGAGCAGCTTGTAGGGGCCTGTGGCTTCGGCTTCGCCCGAGGCGGTCAGCCGTGTCCCAGCTCCCGCCGGTTCGACCGAGTAGCGAGCTCGATTGGTCATCGGCCCGGAGGTCACCTCGAAGGCGAACGCCCTGTTGGGCTCGTACTCGGTGACCAGGTAGTCAGCGGTGCGGCGTCGACCGAAGGCCTTGACCACCGTCCGCAGCGTCGAGCCGACGCCGAGGGGGCCGTCGGAGGTCTGCCTCGCCTCCAGGACGCCCCGGGACCATCGGGTGGTGTTCTCGAAGTTGCTGATGAAGTCCCAGACCTCCGCGACCGGTCGGTTGACCGTCACGCTCTGGGTGATCGTTGTCATCGTTGGGTTTCCCTTTCGGTTCGGGAGGCGTGGCCAGGCGATGGTTCGCAAGGCCCAAGGCGCCCTGGGCGGTCGCGAGGAACGGGGTCGCCGCGAGCGGCCTGGTGGAGCGCGGTTGGGCCGGCCAGTGGCATACTTTGCAAGTACGATACTCTTCAGTATCCAGATACTCATCAGTATGTCAAGAGCGTTGACCCTGGGGGATCGCATGGCCCGACTGACCCGAGCGCAGCGCCGGCAGCAGACACGTGCCCAGCTGCTCGACGCCGCCGGCCAGGTGTTCGCCCGTCGGGGGTTCCACGCCGCCACGGTCGACGATGTCGCAGAGGCGGCCGGCTACACCAAGGGCGCCGTCTACTCCAACTTCGCCAACAAGGATGAGCTGTTCCTTGCGCTACTGGACCAGCGCTTGGAGGCCCAGCTTCAGGAGGTCGAAGCGCTGTACGCCATCGAGTCGTCCGAGGAGCTGCTGGCCGCCATGCCCGGTCGGACCGAGCGGGAGTTCGCTGCGGCCCGCGACTTTGGCGTGCTCATGCTCGAGTTCTCGCTGTACGCCATGCGGAACCCCGCGGCCCAGACCGAGCTCGCCAAGCGTTACCGCCAGCTCCGGGGCCGCATGGCCGAGCTGATCACCAGGCGCTACGCCCTCCGCCAGACGTCCCCGCCCATGCCCCCGGACCACCTGGCCGCGCTGGCGCTCGCCACCGACGCCGGCCTGTTCCTCCAGTACTCCGCCGAGCCAGGCGCGCTCCCCTGGGAGCTGCGCGCCGAAGCCATGATCCAGCTCCTGGACCCTCCCTCCTGCCCAGGCGGACCAGCGCGGTAACGTGGGACACCGGATGGACCTCGGCGGCGAGGCGGCGACGGACGAGCCTACGGATGGGAAGGCCGGCCATGGAGAACTCGAACACAGACGACACCGCCAGCCCGGGCTGGAACCCAAAGTCTGGGGACTGGCGTGCGCTCGCCGATGAGGCGCGCCCACAGCTGGGGAGCGAGGGCTTCAGCGACGAGCGCATCGACGAGCTGGCGGAGGCCTTTGCGACCAGCCGGATCGGCGAGACGACCGAGCAGTTCGTGAACTGGGCCATGACCCAGGGACCCATCGGACTCGACCCCGAAGCGGGCTTCTGAGGCGTCGTACTGGAAAGCCTCCTTGACAGGCGCTCGCTGTGAAGAGCTAGGCACGAAGCCAGCGCCGCAGCACGCGGCGTAGCCTCGCGCCCATCCCCCGCTCGCCGGCCGGGCGGCGGCGGCGGTTCGCCGCGCGGGCGTTGAAGAGGGTCCTCAGGAGGCTCCAGAGGGAACCGCTACGGCGATAGGTCATGGCCTGTCTCCCTCCGGGGCTGTGCTCATGCCGGCGCAGTGGTGGACTCGATTCGGCGTCCCTGAACAGACCTTAGCCGACTTTCCCGAGGTAGAGGGCGGGCACGGCCTGGCCGACGCACACGGATTCTGGGTTCGCCGCCGTCCGACCAGGAAAATCGTTAGGGTTGCGACGAGCCGAGGGTTGCGGAGGTTGGCATGACCGTACGGCGCGCGCGAGAGATCGTCGTGCTCAGCCTGGTCGCGGTGCTGGCGCTGCTGGCCGGTTGCACCAGCCAGCACAAACCGTCGCAGCAGCCGCCGCTGACGTCGCCGTCGGCCCCGACGACCTCGGTCCCGGGTGCCCGCGCCGGGGATTGGACGACATATCACCATGACAATTCGCGCACGGGCTACGTCGCCGGCCTGGCCGACCCGACCAGACTGGCCCAGGCCTGGAGCGCTCGCCTGGACGGCGCGGTGTACGCCCAGCCCCTGGTGGTTGGCAACAGGGTGCTGGTGGCCACCGAGGCCAACTCGCTGTACTCGCTCGACCGTCGCACCGGACAGGTGCAATGGCGCACAACGGTGGGCAAGCCCGTGCCGTTGTCGGCGTTGCCGTGCGGCAACATCGACCCGGTTGGCATCACCGGAACGCCCGTCTACGACCCGGGGACCGGCCTGGTGTTCGCCGTCTCCGAGCTGAACCCGCCGGCGCACGTGCTGGTCGGCGTCGACGCCCAGACCGGGAAGATCCGGGTACGCCGCTCCATCGACCTGCCCGGGATGGACATTCCGCCCCACCAGCAGCGCGCTGCCCTGGCTCTGTCCAACGGACAGGTCTATGTCGCCTACGGCGGGCTGTTCGGCGACTGCGGCAACTACATCGGCCGGGTGGTCGCTTCGCGCACGGACGGCAGCGGGTCGCTGCTCGCTTTCCAGGTGCCGACCAGCCGGGAGGGTGGCATCTGGGGGGCGTCCGGTCCGGCGGTGGACTCTGGCGGCCGACTGTTCGTGAGCGTCGGCAACGGCGCGGCGATGGGCG
Source organism: Actinomycetota bacterium (assembly GCA_040414855.1). Classification (GTDB taxonomy): domain Bacteria; phylum Actinomycetota; class CALGFH01; order CALGFH01; family CALGFH01; genus DASVXQ01. The sequence continues at coordinate 6,733 of JBEDUQ010000053.1, read as the reverse complement.
GCGCCTGGGACCACAGTGACTCGGTGCTGCGTCTTTCGCCGCAGCTGCAACTCCAGGACGGCTTCGCTCCCACGCAGTGGCCGCGGGACAACGCGGCCGACGCGGATCTCGGTTCGATGGGACCGGTGCTGCTGCCCGGCGGGCTGGTCTTCGCCGACGGCAAGGGCGGCTTCGGCTACCTCCTGCGCGCCGACAACCTCGGCGGCGTCGGCGGCCAAGTGGTCGGGCAGCCGGTGTGCACCGCATTCGGCGGCGCCGCCGCGGTCGGCTCCACCCTGTACGTGCCGTGCACCGACGGGTTGCGCCAGGTCGGCGCCGGGCCAGGCGCGCGGCTGCAGCTCGGCTGGCAGGCTCCCGGCAACGTGAGCGGCTCGCCGGTGGTCGGCGGCCACACCGTCTACAGCGTCGACCCGAACGGCGGCACGCTGTACGCCCTGGACGCCGGCAGCGGTGCCATGCGGGCCAGTCTGCCGGTCGGCAAGACCTCCCGGTTCGCCAGCCCCACGCTCAGTGGCGGGATGGTGCTGGTCGGCACCCTTTCTGGCGTGGTCGCCGTCAACGCCTCGTGATGCCCCGCCTCAGCTGACGACGGCAGGGTTGTGCGGCCCGCTGGTCTGTCGGGCCTGTTTGAGCCATCCTGGAACATGGCACGCCAGCAGACGGAGGAGCATCCATGGCGGACAACAAGCAGACATGGGACCAGGTCGGGCGGGACTTCTCTGATCTCGGACAGCACCTGAAGCGGCATTACCGCCAGCAGGCCGAGGCTCAGACCGAGGGCGAGGTCGAGCGGCCCGCGCCCGAGGACCGACGCAAGGTGGACGCCGCGCTGCGGCGGCTCACGGAGCAGCTGGACCAGATCTTCACTTCGCTCGGCGACGCGATCCGTGACCCGGAGTTCGCCCAGCAGGCCAAGAAGACCGCGAACTCCCTCGGCGACGCGGTGCAAGCCACCTTCACCGACGCCGGCCAGCGCTTCAGAGGGACGAAGTCCAAGGACGAGCCCCCACCGCCTGACGCCAGCTGAGGCCGCGACCGCGCCGGGCCCCTCGGAGCCGTCGTTCCGGAGCGGCTACGGGCGTGCCAGGTGGAGGGTGGCTACGACCCCGGCGTGGTCGGACGGCCATAGCCCGCTGAGGGTGCGGTCGCCCAGCTCGTCGCCGATGACCTCGGCGTGCAGGGCCTCGACCGTCCCCGGCTGGTACAGCACGTAGTCGATGCGGTGGTCCAGCAGCGAGGGGACATTGTCGAGCAGCTCGGACTGGCCGGAGGTGAAGCCGCCGTCCGGGCCTTGCGCGACCGTCCATGCGTCGGCGTAGCCGGCGCCGCCGAAGGTCCCGTACGCGCCTAAGGTGTCGTCAGGGCGTGAGTTCAGGTCCCCGGCGAGCACCACGGGACGGGGCGAATGCGCCAGCGCCGTGGCCAGTTCGGTGGCCTGCGCGTTGCGGACCGGCGCGCTGAAGGCCTCCAGGTGGGTGTTCACGAACCGGACCGTCTTGCCCCGCACCTTCACGTCCACGGCCGACCAGCCACGCGGCACGCTGAAGCTCAGCCCGGGGATCCCGGTGGGGATGACCAGCCGGGCGGCGAAGTTGTGCGACTCCGGGCTGCTGACCCCGACCAGCGCCGCTGGCAGATCGGCCCGAGCCAAGATCACGTCCCGGTCCGAGAAGCGGGCCGCGGTCGTGGCGTCAATTGGGATCGGACCGCCCGACGAGAAGTTCGCGTTGACGGCGGCGGGCCGGTAGGCGAGCCCGTGCCGCGCGAGGGCGTCGAGCAACAGCTGGAGGAAGTCGTAGCTGGGCGTCAATTGCCCGCCGATCGGGCCGGTCTCCCACAGGGCGACCTCCTGGAGGCCGACGACCTCTGGCGGGTTTGCCGCCAGGAGCTCGGCGATCGCCTCGGCTCGAGCGGGGAAGTCGGTCTTGACCACGTTCGCATAGATCTGGCCGGCGCGTTGCACCAGCTCGGCCGGCGTGGTGGCGGAGAACAGCCGCGTCAGGTCCGCGCCAAGGTAGAGGTTGTAGCTGGCGACGGTGAGCTGTCGCTGCGCGACCGGCGGTGGGTCCGCCCAAGCGGGCCGCAGTCCCATGACGCCGACCACCACCGTCGTCGCGAGCAGCGCGACCACGGCCCTCCTCCGCCACCGTACGACTCCCATACCTGCTCCTCTGTGGCAATCCTCCGCTCTTGCCGGCATCACACCACATGCGCAGGTCCGCGCGCCATACGCCGACGTATCGACGCCGTATCGAAGCCGTCAGGCCTCGTTGCGGAGGCGGTTCGCGCGTTCGGTGACCTCGGCGAGGACCCGGTGGGCCGTGGCGAGGTCGTCGGGGTCGAGACCGCCGAAGACGGCCTCGGTGACCGGGGCGAGGGCGTCGGCGAGCTTGGCGGTGAGGGCGACGCCCTCGGGGGTGAGCTGGATGGGGCCGGGGCCGTCGGGGGCGCTGCCGGCAATGAGCCCTCTGGCCTCGAGGCCTTGGAAGAGCTCGCCAACCTGGGCCAGGTCCAGCCCCAGCTGTGGCTGGCCGGCGAGGAACTGGTGGAGGTCGGCTGGTGCCATGGCGGGCCCGCGGAAGGTCACGACGCGGAGGGCGATCCACTCGGTGCGGGTGATGCCGGTGCCGGTGCCAGCGAGGGCGTGGTTGAGGAGGCCGGTGAGGGCGCCTTCGGCCTCGCCGACGTCCTGGCCGGTCAGGGTTGCGGATGGTGGCATGGGCTCACTCCTGTGCTCGATGCCGAGAAGGGTCTGCAAGGTGCTGACGAGGTCGCGGTTCCGCCGGCTCTGGGTCCCTCCTATCGGTGCGGTGAATTCCTCCTGGAACCGGTGGACGATGGCGATGGCGCGCTGTGCGACGTCCGTGCCGGCATCGGTGAGGCGGATCTGGACGGCGCGGGTGTCCGCAGGGTGCTCGGTCCGGTCGATCAGCCCGGCCTGTTCGAGTGCGCGGGCGAGCTTCGAGACGAAGATCGGCTCGAGGCCCGTCCAGTCGGCGAGCTGCCGCTGGCTCGGCTGGGCTCCCGTCTGTGAGAAGCCGTAGAGGGACGCGAGCACGGTGTACTGGGCGTGGGTCAGGCCGAGCGGGGCGAGGACCCGGTCGACGGCCGCCCGCAACTTGGTGGTGAGCCGCCAGAGAAGGTAGCCGGTGGTGGGGTCGTCGGTCGGTCGCATGCAGATAGCGTACATGGAAACTATATCCATGGCTACTACCGGGTCGGCGCCACACCCGCGTGGCCGACGAACCCTTTACGCCGCCGCGCTCACCGGGGCATGATCAGGCTGCTGGCCTGTCCCGCGAACCGGTCACGGTCGGGGCGTCCACTCGCTTCGTGACGGTCACCGGTCAAATCACGACGGGGGAATTGCCATGGACGAGCAAGTCAGCGAGCAGCTTCAAATCTTCGACTCCAACACCATGCCGTGGGGCGAGCTCTACATCGATCAGTTGAAGCTGGGCGTTCCTCTGAAGGCGTTCGTCTCGGACCCCGACACCGGCATGTCCGTCCAGATGATCAGGTATGAGGCCGGCTTCACCAATCCATGGCATCGCCACAATTGCGCCCACGGGATCTACGTGCTGGACGGGATGCTGAAGACGCATGCTGGAACGTTCGGGCCTGGAAGCTTCCTGTGGTTTCCAGAAGGAATGATGATGGAGCACGGTGCCACCGAGGAGCGTGACGTGGTCACCCTTTTCATCACCAACAAGCCGTTCGACATCCACTATGCCTTCGAGGACGAGGAGCAGAGCGGACAGGCGTAGGGCAGGCGTAGGGCAGACGTAGGCGGCCGGACCGCGCCACCGGGTGCGCTGAAAAGTCATCGCCCAAGCGGAATAGTCCAATTGTAGCGGTATCCTCATCTCCGTCTAACGAGAATCGTCATAGCCTGCGGCCTTCGCTGACGAGATCCGAGGTGGGCTGTCCCGGCGATCGCCGGGCGGACAGGCATGGGCTCCGCTCGGCGCGGAACATTCCACGACAAGGAGATGGTGCCATGATCACCATCCGCCGCTTGCTCATCTTGGCCGCGTTCATCATCACGGCGCTGGTCGTGCCCGTCGGTATCGCCATGGCGGCACAACAAACTCCGACGACCGGTCAGCCGGGCGCATCCAATGGCGTCACCTGTTTCTCGAGTCCGTCCACGGCAAACGCACCTGGCAACTCCATGAACGCGGGCGGCTCGGTCTTCAACCCCGGCGGGACCGCGGGCATGCACTACGCGGGGAATCCAGGGACCGCCTCGCTCCAGCATTCCAACAGCACCGCCGCGGTATCCCAGTACGACGTCGGGTGCCTGCGGGTGACCACGAACCACTGACCTCGCGAACGCCCTGAGCGAACCACGCGGAGCAGCTGACCCGCCGCCGGCGGGAGGCTCGAGAGCCGGTGTTCGGCCACGTCGACGGGGGCGACACCCGTCGAGGCCAAGGGCGTACTGGATGAAGCCGCGCAGGAGGCGGCGCGCGCGGTCGGGACGCTCCAGCGGGAGCGGATCCCGACCGACAGCAATCGGGTGCCGTACCCCTGCGCGGCTTCAGCCATCAAGGAGTCGATGTCCCGAATCACCGCTGACCTCGGCCTTGAGGTCGACCGAGTGGCGCTCCGGTTGCGCCTGCGGGCGCGACGGGTGACGGCCGGTGTCGTGCGGCGAATGCCGGTCGGGATCGCCGACCGCCTCCGAGGCCCAGTCCCCGGCGGGTCAGCCTCGCTGCGTCATCGTGCGCGCGAGGCTCTCCTCGACCTGCTGCGCCGCGGCGGCATCCCCGCCGGAGTGAGGACATTCACGCTCGGGGGCAACGACACGCTCGGGTTCGTCAATGCGGAGTCGCTGGTCCTCCACCAGCTGTACTGGTTCGGAGAGCAGGGTTGGGAACCGCAACTTCTGCCCTGGTGGCTACGCTTCTGTCGCCGCTCGTCGGCGATCCTCGAGCTCGGCGCCAACGTTGGCTACTTCACGGTGCAGGGGGCCACGGCGGCGCCGCATGCGCGCTATATCGCCGTCGAGCCGTATCCCTTCTCAGCGCGAGTGTGCCGTGCCAATCTCGACCTCAACCGAATCGAGTCGGTGGATCTGGTCGAGGCCGCCGCGGTGGCCGACGCCGGGCGGCCGGCCGTTGAGCTGCGCGTCCCGGAAGATCAACTCGCCACCCCCACCGTCGCGTTCATCGGTCCCGACACCGAGCTCCCGGAACCGATGAGCCGGCGGGTCACCCAGACCGTCTCTGTGCCCGCCGTGGACGTTCGCTCGCTCCTTGCCGGCGTCGACCTGCTCAAGCTCGACGTGGAGGGCCAGGAGCATGCCTTGCTCATGGCGAGCCGCGAGCACCTGCGCGCCCGCAGGCCGACGGTCTTCGTCGAGGTGCTGCCGGGGACCCACAGGCTCCGGGGACTGATCGCGGACCTGTGTCGCGACGACGGGTTCGGCTGCTACGTCCCGCTTGGTGACTCGCTGATCCGGCTCGGCACCGCGGAGATCCTTCGCGCTCCACTTCTGGATCGGTACGGCTGCCAGGACGTGATCCTGTCCGCGGAACCGCATCTCGACCGGTGGCGCAGCTCCACCTGACGAAATCCGCGACCGAGGCCCGACGGCGCCGCGGACGGTCCTGGCCCGGTGTCGGCAAACCTGCGCGATCGAGGCTCACGTTAGAGTTGTGCCCCTGCCCGGTGGTGCGGGTTACGGCGGCCGGTCCCCGCCGCCACCTGGCAGCTGGGCCGCTACATCTTCTGGATCGCCGTCGCGGCCGGGTCCAGCAAGGGCCAGACCGTCTCCAGCGTGTTCGTCCACTGAGCCTCAACCGCAGCACGCTGCCGGGCGGCAGGCGGCGGCTGTGCTACATGGTCCGGAGGGCGTCGGTGGGGGCGAGGCGGGCGGCGCGCATGGCCGGGTAGAGGCCGGCGAGGGCGCCGATCGCCAGGCTGGTGCCGAGGCCGGCCCAGATGGCGCTTCCTGGGATCAGCACGGCCCAGTGCCGCTGCCATGCCAGGGCGACGGTGAGGCCGGCGCCCAGCAGCACGCCGGCCACGCCTCCGAGCGCGGACGCCAGCAGTGACTCGGCAAGGAACTGCGCGGCGACGTGCCCGCGGGTGGCGCCGAGAGCGCGGCGCAGGCCAATCTCGGCGCGCCGCTCCAGCACGCCGATGACCATGACGTTGGCGATGCCGATCGCACCGACGAGCAGCGCAACCGCGCCGAGACCCAGGAACAGCCCGGTGCCGGCACGGGCGACGCTGAGCCGCGCGGTGAGCGCGTCCGAGGGGCGGCTGGCATCGACCCCGGCGGGGTCGGCCGGGCTCGCGGTGCGGGCGAGCTTTGGGGCCACGGCCTGGACCCGGTCGGTGACGGCCCGCAGGTAGATACGGCTGGGGTGCCCGTCATAGCCGTACAGCCGGCTGGCCGCCGGAAAGCCGATCAGCACCGACCTGTCGATCTCTGGCGCGAGAGCGAGCGGCTGGAGCACGCCGGCCACGGTGAGCCAATGGCCGCCGACCCAGATCCGGTGGACGTCGCCGAGCCGCTCGGCCGCCTCGGAGCCGAGCACCGCGACGGGGTACCGGCTGGTCGCCTGGGTCAGGAACGCGCCGGCGGCGAGCGCCGCGTCCAACGCGGGCAGCAGGGTGTCGTCGGTGGCGCGGACCGACAGGCTGCCGGTCTGGACGACCGGGATGCGGTCGTGACGATAGGCGTGGACACCGCGCAGCTCGGCGGTGGGCGCCACGGCGG
>JBEDUQ010000052.1:0-6872 GCA_040414855.1 Actinomycetota bacterium | reverse complement strand
GCGACGCGGACTTCGCCGGCGGCGGCCACGCGGAGCTCCCCCGGGTGGTCTTCGCCACCACGCTGATGATCGGCGACGACGTCCGCGAGCGCGCGTCACGCCTGGCTCCCAGCGCCTTCGAGGCGCTCTACCGGGGCGTGATCGGGCGGTTCCGGACGGTCACCGCCAGCCTGATCGTGGACGGCTGACGCCGCCGTCGGTTCCGCCGCGGCGCCCGCGACGCTCGCCGCCACCGCTCCCCCGCTCCGGGTTGTCGGGGTGCGGCTCGAACGCCGGGATCGGCGGCGACGGCCCTCGCCTCGGCGCGCGGGGCGCCTGGACCGGCGCCACCGGCTCGGCCGGCTCGACCCGTTTCGCGGGCTGCCGGCGCTCCCAGCCCGGCAGCGGGCCGGCCTGCACCCGCGGGCCCTGGCCGGAGCGCTGGAAGGCGGCGGTGCCGAGCTCCCGGTCGCGCTCGCTGCCCTGGACCCTGACGATGTCGTGCCGTAGGGCCAGCAGCGACGAGACGCTCCGGCGGATCAGCGGCGGGTCGACGCCCAGGTCTTCGAGCGTGCCGACGAGGTGGTCGAGGACGCGGTCGAACGCCTCGTCGGTGACCGCCAAGCCGCCGTGCGCCGCCGCCATGGTGCGGCCGACATAGGCGCGCGGACCGCCGAGCGCCATCGCCAGGAACGACTGCTGGTGCGCCTTCAGGCGCTCGATGTCGATGCCGTCGAAATAGCGCCGCAGCGCCTCGTCGCCGACGACCCGGCGGTAGAAATCCTCCACCGCCGCCTCGAACACCCGCCGGCCACCCAGCGTCACGTACATTCCCGGCATTTACGACTCCCCCTTCCCGGATGGCGGCCGATCATCGTGGAGCCCGCCATCGCGCGAAATGGGACTGTACCTGAGCCGGGGTCGGGCCTCGAAAATCGTTGCGAAATTTGGTGGCCTTGGTGACGCTCGCGGGCTACGCGCTCGCCGCGCCGGTGAAGGCGCTCGCGGGCGCCGGCTCTCGGACCCAGACGCCGCCGGCCATGACCCCGGAAACCTCGAGATCGGCGTCGAGCACCACCAGGTCGGCCGCCTTGCCGGGCTCGATCGAGCCGGTGCGGCCGGCGATCCCGATCACCCTCGCCGGGGTGGTCGAGGCCGCCGCGACCGCGTCGCCGATCGGCACGCCGACGTCGGCCACGGCTCGGCGCAGCGCCGCGTCCATGGTGAGGGTCGAGCCGGCGATCGTCTGGGCGCCGGCGAGCCGCGCAACCCCGCCGCGCACCCGCAGCGGCACGCGCCCGAAGTCGTAGTCGCCGTCCGCCATGCCCGCGGCCGCGATCGCGTCGGTGACCAGGGCGACCCTGCCGCCGGCGGCGTGGAACACCAGCGCGACCACCTCGGGGCGCAGGTGGACGCCGTCGTTGACCAGCTCGCAGACGACCTCGTCGCGGCTCAGCGCGGCGCCGACGGTGCCGAGGTCGCGGTGGTGCAGCCCGGGCATGGCGTTGAACAGGTGCGTGCTGAGGCGCACCCCGGCGTCGATGGCGGCGCTGGCCCGCTCGTAGCCGGCCTGGGTGTGGCCGATCGCGGGCACCACGCCGGCCTCGTCGATCGACCGGACCAGCTCCAGGCCGCCCTCGCGCTCCGGGGCGACCGTGACCATCCGCGCCCAGCCGCCGCAGGCTTCGAACAGCCGCAGCAGCGTGCCGCGGTCGGGCTCGCGGATGCCGTCGGGGTCCTGCGCGCCGGCCCGCTCGGGGCTGATGAACGGGCCCTCCAGATGGATGCCCGCCAGCATCGGTCCGGCCGGTCCCGCCGGTCCCGCCGTGCCACCGGCCGCCGCCGCCATCGCGGCGACCGCCGCCGCGCTGGCCAGCATCCGGTCGAGCGGCGCGGTGGCGATGCTGGCGAGCATGGCGGTGGTGCCGTGGCGCAGGTGGAAGCCGGCGGCCACGGCGATCTCGGCGGGGTCGGTGCTCGACAGCCAGGCGCCGCCCCCGCCGTGGACGTGCAGGTCGACGAAGCCGGGCACCAGCCAGGCGCCGCCGAGGTCGAGCGCGGTCATCCCGTCGCCCAGGGCGGGCCTGCCATCGCCTACCGCGGCGATCTCGCCGCCGCGCAGCTCGACCCAGCCGGGCCAGCGGGTCGCCGCCGGCGTCACCACCCTCGCGCCGCGGAGCACGAGCCGGCCGCGCGCCGGGCGAGGCTCCGCGTCGTGCGTCCGCATGGGGCGACCTCACTCTCGGCTCAGCTGGGGGATTGGCCTAGTCCACTTTCATCAAAGCACAGGCTCCGGCGCCATGTCGAGCATCGCGAGCGCCCACACCCGAGGCTTCGAACCCGACGCCCTGGTTCGATATGGTATGGACCACACCGGCCGAGACATCCGTCCGGCATGCGCAATGCGAGGGGAGCCAGCATCACCGAATCCAAGTACCCGGGCTGGGGGGAGCCACGACCGAACCAGCCAGACGAGCCGACGCAGCCCCTGCCCGGTGAGCCCCCGCCGAATGCCTGGGGCTTCCCGCCGCCTCCCAGCGGGCAGCCGCAGTGGTGGCAGCCTGCTGGGGAGCCGCCGCCGGGCCGGCGGCCGGTGCGGACCCCGCTGATCGTCGCCGGAGGGATCGCCCTGCTGCTGATCGCGGTGGTGGCGGCGCTCACCCTGCGCGGCACGGGGAACACCGAGCGGACCGCGAGCCCTGGCGCGACCGCGACCTCCTCCCCCGACGCCGGCTCGGGCGGCGGTGTCACCGGCTCGGACAACTCCGACAGCGACCCGGGCGGCGGGTCGGGCGGCGCCGGGACGCTCCAGCTCCCCGACCAGGTCGGCGGCCTCACGCGGATCCCGACCGGTGTCGACGACCTGTTCAAGGGCGAGGCGAGGGTGCTCGACATGATCACCCGGACCCAGGAGATCAAGGGCTGGGGCTTCGGCGTCTACGGGCGCAGCCCCGACGACGCGCGGCTGGTGTTCATCGTCTTCCGGGCCACGAGCCCGTCGATGGCCGGACTGATCGGCCAGGGCATGGCCGGCGGCGTCGGCAACAGCCTCGGCGGCGGCGTCTCGTCGAGGCGGACGATCACTCGGAACGGAGTGGACTACGACTGCTGGAACCAAGCGGCCGGCAGCGTCTGCGCGTTCCAGAGAGGCGCGACCGTCGGGGTCAGCTTCGATCGCGAGGACGACCTCGACCAGCTCAGCCAGCTAACCGACGAGGCCCGCCGCGGCGTCCACGACTGATCTGGCGCGGCGGCCGCTCGCTCAGCGGTCGCCGCGGCCGCCGGGGGCGAGCGCCTCGATGGCGGTCTCGGCGCGGTCCATCGCCGAGTCGGGGTCGGCGTCGGGCGAGCCGATCGCGGGGTCCCAGTTCATGTCGAGAAAGACCTCGGTGACCCCGTGGGTGGCCAGCTCGTCGAGATCGCCGCGGACCTGGCCGGCCGAGCCGGTCAGCGGCGCACGGTCCGGGCCGGCCGCGTCGCGGAGCCGCAGCGGGCCGCGGCACACGATCCGCAGCTCATCGGGGTCGCGGCCGGCCTGCTTGGCGGCGTCGCGGACGATCGCCACCTGCTCGCCGATGCGCCGCAGGTCGGCGCCGCTGCTGGCCACCCAACCGTCGGCGAGCCGGCCGGCCCGCTCGACCGCCGGCCGGGCGGTGCCGCCGAGCAGCAGCGGCGGGTGCGGGCGCTGGACCGGCTTGGGCTCGAAGCGCGAGCGCGGGATCTCGTAGAACTCGCCGCCGAACTCGACGATCTCCTGGGTCCAGAGCGCCCGCAGCGCGGCGACGAACTCCTCGGCGCGGCGGCCCCGGTCCTTGTAGGGCGCGCCGGTCGCCGTGTACTCCTCGCGCATCCAGCCGATGCCGAGCCCGACGTCGAGCCGGCCGCCGCTGACCGTGTCCAGGGTGGTGAGCTGCTTGGCGAGGATCGCCGGCGAGTAGAACGGCATGTTGAGCACCGAGATGCCGAGCCGGATCCTGCTGGTGTGGGCGGCCAGCATGGCCAGCGTCACCACCGGGTCGTGGACGCTGCGGTAGGCCTCGATGCTGGCGCGCTCGCTCGGGTGCTCGGGGACCAGCAGACGCTGGAAGCCCCAGGCGGAGTGGTAGCCGAGCTCCTCGGCACGGCGGACGATCCGGACCTGGTTGGGCGGCGTGGCCCAGGCTCCAGAGAGTGGCACCCCGATCCCGATCAGCAAAACGCGTCACCACCCGTGAGTCGCTGCGAAACCACGCATCGCAGGCTACGTGAGCGGGAACGGCGGCTGCCACCACCACGGGCCGCCCTCCAGCTCGACCTCGCGCACCCACTTCACCCACCAGAACCCTCGGCGTCCGGGGGCGACGATCCTGGCCGGGAAGCCGTGGCCGTCGGCGAGCGGCCGGCCGCCGACCCGGGTCGCCACCAGCAGCCGGCCGCGCTCCCGCGACGGGAAGCGCCGCTGGTACCCCGTCAGCGAGGTCACCACCACGGTCCCCGGTCCGCCGGGCGGGCCCTCGAGCGGAGCGCCGACGGCCGGGGCGGGCGAAGGGCCGGCGCGCGGGGCCAACGACGGGCCGGCGGGCCGGGCGGGGAGGAGGCGGTCGAGCCAGACCCCCTGCCACTCCTGCTCGGCGTACCAGCCGCCGGTGCAGTCGATGGTGGCGCGCAGGCGGTCCGAGAACGCGTCCAGCTCCTGGTAGGACCAGTCGCGGACCTGCCCGCCGGCGCGGACCCGCAGCCGCCAGCCCGCCAGGTCCACCGAAGGGACCTGGTCGTCGAGCCACTGGGTCACCGGCATGACCGACGGGTCCATCGAGCCGGTGGCGTAGGAGCCGGTGAAGCGGCGGCGGGCACCGGGAAGCCCGGCCACCCGCTCGACCCCCTCGACCGCGACCCAGCCGAGCGCGGCGGCGCCGGCGAGCGCGCCCACCCGCAGCAGGCCGCGCCTGCCGAGGTCCGCGCGCCTGGGCCGCTGCGGCCGCGCCACCACGTGCCAGACCGCCAGCGGCACACACGCCAGCGCCGCGCCGACGTGGACCTGCATGGCGGTGACCGGCCCCAGCGAGCGCAGCAGCCCGGTCGAATGGCCGAACCCGGTGAGCAGCGCGACCGCGACCAGCACGGCCAGGGCGATCCCCGCGCTCCTGGCGGGACGGGGCGGGCGCCGCGCGAGCCCCCGGCTGGCGATCGACGATTTCCACGGGCTCAGCAGCAGCAGGGCGACGCCGGCGGCGGCGTGCGCGGCCAGCACCCAGCGCGCCCAGCCGGTGCCGACCCCGAAGGCCAGCCCACCAGTCCCGAGCGCGACCAGCAACCCGCCGAGCAGCGCCAGGTTGGTGCGCCTCCCCGCCCGCAAGGACGCCAGGGCCATCACCTCCAGTCGCCGGACGCTGACCCCCCATGAGGAACACGCTCCCCACTTGGATCAATTCTCCGGCCGATCGAGCGGCTGCGCCCGCTCGAGATCGGGCGGATCATTGGTGCGACCGGGAGAACTCGAGCACCGGGGGTGGGGAGGATGGGTCACCGCGCGAAGGCCGGCCATCCGGAGTGGCGGGTGCCGTCCAAGCAGGACCGCGACGAGCTGGTGAAGCGCGCCCGGGCGGTGCTGGACGGCAACTGGCGCGGCGAGTCGACGGTGCCGTCGGGCTCGCTCTACCCGCACCAGTGGAGCTGGGACGCCGCCTTCATCGCGATCGGCCGCTCGCGCGTCGAGCAGGAGCGCGCCCAGCTCGAGCTGGAGTCGATGTTCAAGGCCCAGTGGAAGACCGGCATGCTGCCGCACATCAGGTTCGACCCGAAGGTCCCGGATGACGCCTACTTCCCGGGCCCGGACTTCTGGCAGTCCCGGCGCTCCCCCGCGGCGCCCGATGGCGTGCCCACCTCCGGGATCACCCAGCCGCCGCTGCACGCGCGCGCCGCGCTGGAGGTCTGGCGCAACGCCCAGGACCGGCGCGAGGCGCTGGCGTTCCTGGAGCGCCTCTACCCGAAGCTGACGGCGCAGCACCACCACCTCGCCCACCACCGCGACCCGGACGGCGACGGGCTGGTCGCGATCGTCCACCCCTGGGAGTCGGGCCAGGACAACTCGCCCGTGTGGGACGGCGAGCTGGAGCACCTCCAGATCCCGCCGGGCGCGCTGCCGCCGTACCAGCGCTACGACACCCGGCACGCCAACGCGGCCGACCGTCCCACCGACGCCTCCTACGACCGCTACGTCTACCTGGCGATGACCTTCAGAGAGCACGACTACGCCGACGACGCGCTGATGGCGCAACGGCTGTTCCTGATCGAGCCGACCCTGTTCAACGCGATCTACCTGTGGTCCGAGGTGGCCCTGCGCGAGATCGCGCGGCTGGTCGGCGCCGACGAGCAGCCCCACGTGGACGCCGCGCGGCGCATTCACAACGGCATCGTCAACCGGCTCTGGGACCCGGAGCGGCGTCGCTTCGGCGCCTACGACGTGCGCACCCAGAGGCGCATCCTGAAGGCGTCGGTGGCCGAGTTCATGCCACTGCTCGACCCGCACCTGCAGCCGCGGATGGTCAGCGCGATCACCAGCCAGATGCGCTCGCCCCACTTCGACGCGCCCGAGGGGGTCGAGCACTACCTGATCCCGAGCTACGACCTGCGCGGCCGCGACTTCGACCCGAGGCGCTACTGGCGCGGGCCGGTGTGGATCAACACCGACTGGCTGGTGTGGCGCGGGCTGCTGCCCCACGGCGACGCCGAGCTCGCCGGCGAGGTCGAGAACAGCATCATCAGGCTGGTCGAGCGCTCGGGGTTCCGGGAGTACTTCGACCCGTTGGGGGGGCAGGGCTACGGCACCGACGGCTTCAGCTGGACCGCGGCGCTGCTGATCGACGTGCTGGCGACCCAGGCGGGCGGGCTCGAAAGCTAGGCCCTCAGCGGTC
>JBEDUQ010000051.1:0-2451 GCA_040414855.1 Actinomycetota bacterium | reverse complement strand
GGCCGGTGCAGCGCCTCACCCGCCTGGCACGCGACGTCGACCTGACCGATCCGATGCCGGCCGTGCCGGATGCCGAGCCGAGCTCGGAGGCCGGCGAGCTGGCCCACACCTTCCACGAGATGCTCGTCCGGCTCCAGGCGGAGCGACTCGAGGCGACCGGCCGCGTGCTGGCCGGGCAGGAAGCCGAGCGGCTGCGGATCGCCCAGGAGCTGCACGACCAGGTCGGCCAGGAGCTCACCGCAGTCTTGCTTCTGCTCTCGCGCCTGTCCAGCCGCGCGCCCGAGGCACTCGCCCCGGCCGTGCTCGAGGTCCAGAGCTCTGTGCGGACCAGCCTCGAGGACCTCCGCCGGATCGCCATCGAGCTCCGCCCCGAGGCGCTCGACGACCTGGGTCTCGGGAGCGCTCTGTCGGTCCTGTGTGACCGCTTCGCGCAGCGCTCCGGACTCGACGTCGCGTGCGCCGTCGCCGATGGGCTGCCCGAGTTGCCGGCCAGCACCGAGCTGGTCATCTATCGCGTCGCCCAGGAGGCGCTGACCAATGTGGCCAGGCATTCCGGGAGCCAGCGGGCCGAGCTCAGTCTCCAGCCGCAGGACAGCCAGATCGTCCTGACCGTCCGCGACTATGGCCGGGGCGTACCCGCCGGACAGCCGTCGGGGAGCGGCATGCGCGGCATGCGCGAGCGCGCCGGCTTGGCCGGAGCGGCACTCGAGATCCAGGACGCCGACCCGGGCCCAGGCACCGAGGTGCGTCTCCGGGTGCCGGTCGGAGTCGGCTGATGATCCCGCTGACCACGCGGATCCTCCTGGCCGATGATCACGCGCTGGTCCGCCACGGCTTGCGGATGGTGCTCGAGGCACAACCGGACATGCACGTGGTCGCCGAGGTCGGTGACGGCGCAGAGGCGGTCGAGCGCGCCCTCCAGGACGACGTCGATCTGGCCGTGATCGACATCACGATGCCGCGGATGACCGGGCTGCACGCGGCGCGCGAGCTTCACCGCCGTCGGCCGGAGCTGCGAATCCTCATGCTCTCGATGCACGAGAACGAGCGTTACCTGCACGAGGCGCTCAAGGCCGGTGCGTCGGGCTATGTGCTGAAGTCGGTCGCCGACCGCGACTTGGTCGAGGCCGTCCGGGCGGCGATGCGCGGCGAGAAGTTCCTCTACCCCGGCGCCCGGACGCCGCTGATCGAGGAGTTCTTGCATCGCGCCCGGCAGGACCTGCCGCTGCCGGAGGACCCGCTCACGCCGCGCGAGCAGGAGGTGGTCAAGCTGGTCGCCGAGGGCTACACGAACAAGCAGATCGCCGAGACGCTGGTCATCTCGGAGAAGACGGTCGAGCGCCACCGCGCCAACATCCTCGACAAGCTCGGCATGCGCGATCGCGTCGAGCTGACTCGCTACGCGATCCGCCACGGACTGATCGAGCCCTAAGCCGGCCGACCCGCTCCGAAGATGGGGGCTGGACACCATGGTCGAGTCGACGTCCGTGGCGCAAGCTAGGTCCATCCAGTTGCACCCGAACCTCGCAGGAGGACCGATGACGAGCCTTTCCGCTCCCCCCAACGCGGAGCGCATCCCACCCCACAGTGACCAACTCGCGCCCACGCGCCTGCTGGTGGTCGACGACCATCCGGCCGTGCGCGCGGGACTCCGCCGGCTCCTGGCCGACGAGGACGACTTCCATGTCGTGGCCGCTGTCGCCACCGCAGAGGCCGGGGTCGACATCGCCAAGCGCGAGCCGATCGACGTGGCGGTGGTCGACTACCAGCTCGGCGGGCGCAACGGGCTGTGGCTGAGCCGCAAGCTCAAGCGACTCGACGACCCACCGGCCGTGCTCATCTACTCGGCCTACACCGACGGTGTCCTGGCGGCAGCGGCAGTGGTGGCGGAGGCCGACGCGATCGTCAGCAAGGGCAGGATCGGATCCGACCTGTGCCACGAGATTCGCAGTGCGGCGGCGGGCAGCCGGCATCTGCCGGCGATCCCACCCCGCCTCGGGGAAAGCCTTCGCCGGCGGCTCGACCACGAGGAGCAGGCGATCTTCGGGCTTCTCCTCGCCGGCTTCGACACCACCGAGGTCGCCGGCACCCTGGGTCTGTCGCCCGCAGGCATGGAGTCCCGGCTGTGGGAGCTGCTCAGACGGCTCGAAGGCCTTCCAACCACGCCGCGATCATGAGTCAAGCACCGCCTATAGAACTGCGGGCCGATCGGCCTGCCCTCCGCCGCGCGGCCTCCGATTCACCCCCGGCAGCCGGTCGACGCTACGTTCCGCTGCTCTACCGGGTGGCGGCGATCAACGCGCTCCTGCTGGCCGCGGCGGTCACGCTCACGATCGCCCTGCTGGCTCCCAGCAAGGTATCCGCGCTCGCCCTCGACGAGGAGCTCGCGGTCGTACTCGGTGCGGTCGCGCTCGTCGTACTCGTCAACGTGTATCTGCTGCGTCGAGTGGT
>JBEDUQ010000050.1:0-5828 GCA_040414855.1 Actinomycetota bacterium | reverse complement strand
CGACCCGGCGGCCCCGCCCGACCCGGCGGCCGCGGCGGCCCCGCCCGACCCGGCGGCCCGGGCGGCCCGGGCGGCCCGACCGCTGCCGCCGGAGGCTCGACATGACCCCGGTCTCGGCCTGTAGGGGGTGGTTGGGATGACCCTCGCCAGGCGGGTGGTGCCGTGCCTCGACGTGACCGCGGGCCGCGTGGTCAAGGGCGTCTCGTTCGTGAACCTGGTCGACGCCGGTGATCCCGTTGCGCTGGCCGCGGCCTATGACGCCGAGGGCGCCGACGAGCTCGTGTTCCTGGACATCACCGCCACCGTCGAGGCTCGCGACACGCTCTACGACGTGGTGAGCCGCACCGCCGAGCAGGTCTTCATCCCGCTCACCGTCGGCGGCGGCGTCCGGGCGGCCGAGGACGTCGGCCGCCTGCTCCGTGCCGGGGCGGACAAGGTCTCGGTCAACTCCGCCGCCGTCCGCGATCCAGAGCTGCTCTCCCATGGCGCCGACACCTACGGCGTCCAGTGCATGGTCCTCGCCATCGACGCGCGTCGCCGAGGCGACGGTCGCGGCTGGGAGGTCGTGGTCGACGGCGGTCGCACCCCCACCGGTCGCGACGCCCTCGCGTGGGCCGAGGAGGGTGCCAGCCGAGGAGCCGGCGAGCTGCTCGTCACCAGCATGGACGCCGACGGCCAGAAGACCGGCTACGACCTCGAGCTCGTGGAGGCCATGACCCGCGCCGTCGACATCCCCGTCATCGCCAGCGGCGGCGCCGGCACCGTCGACCACTTCGTCGCGGCGTGCCAAGCCGGAGCCGACGCAGTCCTCGCCGCCAGCGTCTTCCACTTCGGCCAGCTCTCCATCAGCGAGGTCAAGCAAGCCCTCGCCACCGCCGGCCTCCCCGTGCGCACTTGACCCTCCCCGCGGTGAGGCCGCCCCGACACGAGGCTGGGCGGTCGGTCTGTGCCTCGTGCCGCGGTATGGCCGCCCGCTCCGCGCTGGACGGTGGAGGGCCACGGGAAGGGCGAGGCTTGTGGCCGGCGCATCCCGTGTCGCGAGGCGTTCCAAACGCCTCGTCGGCGGTCCGATGACTCGCGGTGCGGTCCGGAGGCACCGCGCGACTAGGACCGCCGGTGGGGCGCGGCGTTAGCGGGGCGCGTGGGTCGGGGCGGCGCTACGGTCGCCGTTGTCGGCGGCCGAGTCGTCACCCGGGAGGCCGCGAACGCGGTGCAGCAGCTCCTGCACCGGCCGCTCCGGGAACCGGTGCTGCCCGCCCGGCGTGCGGATGGTCGGGAGCAGACCGCGGCGCGCCCATTCTCTGACCGTCCTCGAGCTCACGCTGAACAGCTCGGCGACCTCCGAGCTGCGGAGCAGCCGTTCCGGCCACTCGCCGTCGTATCTCGCACGCCCGCGAGGCCGTCCGATCCGGCGGCCGCGCATCTCGTGCTCCGTCATGCCGACCCCGGTATGGGCGGCGGTACCCGTTGGCAGCATGGCTGACCCCCTTCGGCTGCACGGATCGCGTACGTTTTCGCGCCGGCAACCCGTTTCGCCGCTGTAGCGGCACTCTAGCTGTGGGTCGTGATCGACGACTGTGAGTTGTTCATTCCATAAGATGTACTCTTGTCAGCGAAACTAGTCCATCGAACGCAATGTTCGTTCTGCTCAGCGAAACAAGGTTGGGAGTAACGAAGACACCGGGGCGACCTCCCGGCCGCTCATACCGGGCCTGCTCGACTGGCGGGAGCTGCCGGATCCACCCTCGTGACCTGGGCGGTTGTCCGCCGCGAGCTCCACGACGCACTCGGCGAACGACTTCGGGGCGCGTTCCCCGGGTTGTGCGCGAAGGACTTCCTGGCTGTAGGTTTCCTCGCGTGATGGACCAGGCGAACTCTCACCCTCAAGTGAACGGCGAGACTTTCACGGGCTCAGAGACCCACCAAGCTCGCCGTGCCGGCCCCGCGGAGGCCTCGCCATCGGGCGACGGAGCGCTCGACCCATACGCGTGGGAGGCGGATCTCTACGACGCCACCACCGGAGAGGTCAGCGACCGCGACGTGCCGTTCTACTCGGCGCTGGCGGCCGACGCCGGCGGGTCGCTGCTCGAGCTCGGCTGCGGTACCGGACGGGTCCTCGCAGCGTGCGCACTCGCCATGGGCGGAGGAGCGGCCGCCGTGGGGGTGGACGTCTCACCCGCGATGCTGGCCCGCGCCTCGAAACGGATGACCATGGCCGGGCTCGACGGCCGTGTCCGGCTGGAGCTCGGCGACATGCGCACCGTGCGCCTCGACCGCCGGTTCGCATTGGTCACGATCCCGTTCCGGTCCCTGTTCCACCTTCCCACGGACGACGACTGGCTGGCGACGCTCGCGACCGTGCGAGCTCACCTGGAGCCGGGCGGACGCTTCGCCGCCGACGTGTTCGTGCCCGACCCGGACCTGATCGCCTCACGTCAGGACCACCACGGCTTCGCCGGCGAGATCCGCCACCCCGACACCGGCCAGCGCGTGGCGCTCTGGGAGCACACCAGCTTCGACCCGGTCGCCCAAGTGGCGACCAAGCGCAGGGCGTCCGAGGTCCTCGACGACGATGGACTCGTCCTCGAACGCCGCCACCGCCTGCTCGAGGTCCACTTCCGCTATCCGAACGAGGTGCTTCGCCTCCTCGAAGCCGCCGGCTTCACGATCGACCAGGTCTTCGGTGGCTTCGACGGTCGCCCGCTCGACTCCACCGCCGAGGATCTGATCTGGGTCGCCAGCGCCGATTGACCTCGCGGCCGAGCGTCAGGCGGACCCGCGGTTGATCTCACCCAGACGCCAGAGACCAGGAGCGGGCGGCGATGGACCGCTACGTTCCACGTGCCGGCTGGCTCCCGCAGGTGCCCGGTCCGGACGACGCGTCCAACGTGAGCCGATCATCAGTCAGGTAGCTGGCCGTGCCATCGAGGCGAGTCCTTTTCGCGACGGCCTGGTAGGCGTCGATCGCCCGAGCGCCGGCGCCCTCTCGCTTGCGAACACCGGCGACCTCAGCTGGCCCCGGCTGTCTGGGCGAGACTGCGGATCTCGCGGAGGGCGACCGAGAGCATGGCGACGTCGAGGGTGTCGGCCTGCTTGAGGTCGTCGAGCATCGCCTCGCAGCGGGTGACGGCGGAGCTGTTGTCGGCGACCCATCCGTCGATCATCGCCTCGGCGTCGGGACCGGCGGCCTGATGGCGGAGGACCTGCGCGGTGAGCTGGCGCTGCTCGGACGAGATGTCGTCGCGGAGGGCGCCCTTGGCGAGGGTCTGCCAGTGCGACTCGGCCGGGAGCTGGTTGATCTGGTCCCGGAGCCAGTGGAGGTCGAGCCGGGAGCCGAGCGCGAAGTAGATCGCCGCGACCGACTCGACGGTCTCTTCCCTGGCACTCGCCACCTCGATGATGTCGAGCCCCGAGTAGAGCGCGTCGAGGCTGGCGACCCGGGTGGCCAGGTCGGCCGGCACGCCCTCGGCGACGAGCTCCTCGGAGCCACGGCTGACGGCATCGGCCTCGGCCGGAGCGAGCAGCTTGGGCAGCGCCTGCGCGAGCGCGGCGATCCCCGGCGCGAACCGCGACACCTCCGCGGCGATGTGGAGCGGCTGCGGGCGGTTGCGGAGCAGCCAGCGGGTGGCGCGCTCGATCAGCCGCCGGCTCTCCGCCATCAGGGTCGTCTGCATTTCGGCGGGCACCAGGCCGTCGAGGTGGTCGATGTCATTCCACAGCCGGCGTGCCTCGAAGACCTCGCGAGCGACGGTGTAGGCGCGAGCGATCTCGGGTGCCCCGGAGCCCGTCTCCTCCCCAAGGCGGTGCACGAAGGTGCTGCCGACCCGGTTCACCATGCTGTTGGTGACGTGCGTGGCGATGATCTCGCGCCGCAGGACGTGCTGGCGCATCTGGTCCCTGAACGACTCGCGCAGCTTCACCGGGAGGTAGCGCTCGAGGTCGTCGGACAGGTACGCGTCCTCGGGCACGTTCGAGGCGAGCAGCGCCTCCTCGAGCGAGACCTTGCTGTAGGCGAGCAGCACCGCCATCTCGGGCCGGGTCAGTCCTCCGCCCGCCGCCCGCCGCTCGGCGAGCTCCTCGTCGCTCGGCAGGAACTCGAGCCGGCGGTCGAGGTGGTGGCCGCGTTCGAGCGCCTTGATCAGCCGCATGTGCTCGTCGAGCACGTCGGCGGCGTGCGACTCGGTGATGCTCAGCGCCTGGACCTGACGATAGTTGTCGAGCAGCACCGAGGTGGCGACGTCGTTGGTCATCTCGGCGAGCAGACGATCGCGCTGCTTGCGGGTGAGATCGCCGGCGGCCACCGCGGCGTTGAGCAGGATCTTCAGGTTGACTTCGTGGTCGGAGCAGTCGACCCCGGCCGAGTTGTCGATGAAGTCGGTGTTGATGCGGCCGCCCGCGAGCGCGTACTCGATGCGCCCGAGCTGCGTGAGACCGAGGTTGCCGCCCTCGACGACCACCCGGCAGCGCAGGTCCGGCGCCTCGACCCTGACCGCGTCGTTGGCCCGGTCGCCGACGTCCAGGTCGCGCTCGCGGCGCGAGCGCACATAGGTGCCGATGCCCCCGTTCCAGAGCAGGTCCACGGGAGCTCGCAGCAGCGCGCTGATCACCTCGTTCGGCGGCAGCGCCTGGGCGTCGACGGCCAGCACCCGGCGCGCCTCTGGCGACAGTGGGATCGACTTGGCGGTGCGGGGCCACACTCCGCCGCCGGCCGAGATCGCCTTCTGGTCGTAGTCCGCCCACGAGGAGCCCGGCAGCTTGAAGAGCCGCTCGCGCTCCGTGAACGAGGCCGCGGGGTCCGGCTCGGGGTCCAGGAACACGTGCTGGTGGTTGAAGGCCCCGACGAGCTTGATCCGTCGTGACAGCAGCATGCCGTTGCCGAACACGTCACCGGACATGTCGCCGATCCCGACGACGGTGAAGTCTGATGTCTCCGGGTCCAGGCCGAGCTCGCGGAAGTGCCGCTTCAGCGACTCCCACGCGCCGCGCGCGGTGATCGCCATGCGCTTGTGGTCGTAGCCCGTGGAGCCGCCCGAGGCGAACGCGTCGCCGAGCCAGTAGCCATATTCGGCCGCGATCGAGTTGGCCAGGTCCGAGAAGGTGGCGGTGCCCTTGTCCGCCGCCACAACCAGGTACGGGTCGCGGCCGTCGTATCGGACCACGTCCGGCGGCGGAACCTCCTCGCCGGCCGCAAGGTTGTCGGTGAGGTCGAGCAACCCCCGCATGAACGTCTCGTAGCAGGCGGCGACCTCCGCGGCGAGCGCCTCCCGGTCGTTGCCCGCTGGCGGGCGCTTGACCACGAACCCGCCCTTGGCTCCGGTGGGCACGATCACCGCGTTCTTGACCATCTGCGCCTTCATCAGGCCCAGGACCTCGGTCCGGAAGTCCTCGCGGCGGTCCGACCAGCGGATGCCGCCGCGCGCGACCCGGCCGCCGCGGAGATGGACCGCCTCGGTCCGCGGTGAGTACACGAAGATCTCGAACGCCGGCAGCGGCTTGGGGAGGTTCGGCACCTTGCTGGGGTCCAGCTTGAACGCAAGGTACGGCTTGACCTCGCCGTCGTCGCTCGACTGGAAGAAGTTCGTCCTGGTCATGGCCAGGATCAGCTCCAGGAAGGTGCGCAAGATCCGGTCCTGGTCGAGGTTGGCGACCGCGTCGATCGCGGTCACGGTCTCGGCCTCGATGCGGGCGACCCCTGCCTCCCGGCCGCCCTCCACGGCCGGGTCGAAGCGGGCGCGGAACAGCTCGATCAGCCGGCTCGCGATCGCCGGGTTGGCGGCCAGCGCCTCCTCCATGTAGCTCTGGCTGAAGGTCAGCTTGGTCTGGCGGAG
>JBEDUQ010000049.1:0-40494 GCA_040414855.1 Actinomycetota bacterium | reverse complement strand
GGCGAGCTGAGCCGGCCGTCGGGGGTTCGGGCGGCGGCGCGCGCCGGCCGGGCGGCCGCGCTGGGACGCCGGCGGCGGCGCTCCCCCGCGACCGTTGCCCTGACCGGTGCTGGCGCGCGCCAGACCTCGTGCTTGGCGACGTTGAGCAGCATGCCGGCGGCGGCGAGCAGCACCAGCATGCTGGAGCCGCCGGCGGACACGAACGGCAGCGGCACGCCGGTGATCGGCAGCACGCCGACGACCGCGCCGATGTTGACCAGCGCCTGCACCACGATCCACACGGTGATGCCGCCGGCCAGGTAGCGGCCGAACGCCTCGGGCGCGTTGCGGGCCGCGCGGATGCCGGCGTAGGCGATGGCGGCGAACAGCACCAGGATCGCCATGGTGCCGACCAGGCCCAGCTCCTCACCGATGATCGCGAAGATGAAGTCGGTGTGGGCGTTGGGCACGTAGGACCACTTCTGCCTGCTGGCGCCGAGCCCGACCCCGAGCAGCCCGCCGGAGCCGAGCGCGAAGCGCCCCTGGATGATCTGGTAGCCGGACGACAGGCGGCTGGCGCCCGGGTCGAGGAACGACAGCAGCCGCGCGCGCCGGTAGTCGGCCTTCATGATCAGGCCGAGGCCGCCGGCCAGGCCGAGGGTGGCCATCAGGCCGAGCAGCGGCAGCGGGGTGCCGGCGATGAACAGCAGCCCGAAGGCGATCGCGCAGACCAGCAGGGTGGTGCCGAGGTCGGGCTGGGCCATCACCAGCGCGGCCAGCAGCAGGGTCACCGGCAGGACCGGCACCAGCAGGTGCCGCACGTCGCCGAGCAGGCGGTGCTTGCGGGTGAGCACGTCGGCGGCGAACAGCAGCAGGCCGAGCTTGGCGAACTCGCTCGGCTGGATGGCGATGCCGCTGGTGATCGGGATCCAGCGGGTGGAGCCGTTGGCGCTCACCGCCCCGGGATGGACGGCGACGTACAGCAGGCCGAGCAGCGACAGCGCCAGCAGCGGCAGCCCGAGCCGCCGCCAGAAGCGGTAGTCGACTCGGCTGGTGACCACCATCAGCGCCACCCCGGCCAGGACCCAGACGACCTGGCGCTTGAACACCGTGTAGGAGTCGCCGGTGCTGGCGTAGGAGGTCGGCGAGGACGCCGACAGGACCATCACCACGCCGTAGGCGAGCAGCGCGCCTATCGCCGCCAGCAGCACGTAGTACGGCGGCCACGCCGCCAAGCCGCGCCGCACGGCGTCGCCGCCGCGCCGGACCCTCGGCATGGTCCCCGCCGCCCGCCGGGCGGGCGCCTCACGGCTGGGCAGCTCGTCCACCTCCCTCCGGAGGTGCCGGGGCGATCCCGGGGTGGGCGGGGTGGCGCTCGGCGAGCTTGGCGACGCTGGCGGTGAAGGCGTCGCCGCGGGCGGCGTAGCTGCTGAACATGTCGAAGCTGGCGCAGGCCGGCGCCAGCAGCACGGTGTCGCCCGGCTCGGCGAGGTTGAAGCCGAGGGTGACCGCCTCGCCGATCGAGGCGGCCTCGGCGAGCGGGCCTTCGTAGCCGGACCTGCCGAGCGCGGCGGCGAGGTCCTCGGCCGCCTCGCCGATCAGCACCACGCCGACCAGCCGCGACTGGGCCTCGGCGGCGAGCTGGTCGAAGTCGAGCCCCTTGTTGCGGCCGCCGGCGATCCAGACCACCCGCGGGAAGGACGCCAGCGCGCGGCCGGCCGCGTGCGGGTTGGTGGCCTTGGAGTCGTTGACGAAGCGGACCCCGCGGACCTCGGCGACCTCCTCGAGCCGGTGCCTGCCGGCGCTGAACGCCGCCACCGCCCTGGTCATCGCGGCCGGATGGGCGCCGAGCGCCATCGCCATCCCCGAGGCGGCCAGGGCGTTGGCGAGGTTGTGGCGGCCGGGCAGCCGCAGCGCCGCGGCGCGCCAGAGCGGCCCGTCGCGGCCCTCGATCCGCGACAGGGCGATGCCCGCCTCGACGCCGAGCCCGCCTGGCGGGACCCTGCCGACCCCGAACGGCACCGGGGTGCCGGTGGCGTGGGCGGCGTGCGAGGCGACCACCGGGTCGTCGGCCGCGTACAGCGACCAGTCGCCGGGGTCCTGGTTGGCCCACACCCGCGCCTTGGCGGCCGCGTAGGAGGACAGGCTCTCGTGCCAGTCGAGGTGGTCGGGCGCCAGGTTGAGCCAGGCGCCGGCGACCAGGTGCAGGCGGTCGGTGAAGCGGAGCTGGAAGCTGGACAGCTCCACCACCAGCGCGTCCGGGCGCTGCCTGGTCAGCACCGCGTCGATCAGCGGGAGTCCGAGGTTGCCGGCGGCGACCGTGTGGAGCCCGCTGGCGGAAAGCATCGCCGCGGCCAGCTCGGCGGTGGTGGTCTTGCCGTTGGTCCCGGTGACCCCGACCATCGGCACGCTGGTCATGCGGGCCGCCAGCTCGACCTCGCTCCAGACCTCGACGCCGGCCTCCAGGGCGGCGCGGACCAGCGGGTGGTGCTCGGCGACGCCGGGCGCCAGCACCATCAGCCGGCGGCCCTCGAGCAGCTCGACCGGGGTGCCGCCGGTGTGGACCCGGATCCCGGCCGCCTCCAGCTCGGCGGTGTCGGGCCGGGCGTCGTCGCAGGCGACCACGCTGGCGCCGAAGTCGGCCAGGTGCAGCGCGGCCGACCGCCCGGAGCTGCCCAGGCCGGCGACCAGCACGGCAGCGCCGGCGAGGTCGGCCGGCTCGAGGTGGGCTGGCCACCTGGAGGCTATCCGCTCAGCCACTGCCACCACCCTGGGCGAGGAACTCCGCGTAGAACAACCCGAGGCCGAAGGCGACCGCGAGCCCGGCGAGGATCCAGAAGCGGACGATCACCGTGAACTCCGGCCATTCGGACAGCTCGAAGTGCAGGTGGATCGGCGCCATCCGGAACACCCTCCGGTGGAGGTATCGGAACGAGGCGACCTGGAGGATCACCGAGAGGGTCTCGACCACGTAGAGCCCGCCGAGCACCAGCAGCAGAAGCTGCGTGTTGGTGAACAGCGCCAGCGCCGCCAGCGCCCCGCCGAGCCCAAGCGAGCCGGTGTCGCCCATGAAGATCCTGGCCGGCGGCGCGTTCCACCAAAGGAAGCCCGCCACCGCCCCCATGGTGGCGGCCGCGATGATCGCCAGGTCCTGGGGCGACTCGCCCGACGGGAAGTGGTAGCAGCCCAGCGAGTTGACCGGCGGAGTGGTGCACATGTGGCGGAACTGCCAGAAGGCGATCACCACGTAGGCACTGGCCACCAGCACCGTGCTCCCCGAGGCCAGGCCGTCCATGCCGTCGGTCAGGTTGACCCCGTTGGTGGTGCCGGACAGCAGGATGAACACCCAGATCAGGAACACGATCAGCGGCAGCTGGGTGCCGCTCAGGGGGCGGATGAAGGAGATGCCGCGGAAGGCGTCCGCCCAGTACCACGCGCCGAGCGCCAGCGCCACCGCGCAGAGCCCCTGGCCCGCGAACTTGGCGGTGGCGGTGAGCCCGAGGCTGCGCTGGTTGCGGATCTTCAGGAAGTCGTCGATGAAGCCCACCAGCCCGGTCGCGACCATGGTCACGACCACCAGCACGCCGGCGGCGGTGAAGCGCACGCGCTCGCCGCTCACCAGGTGCACCGCCAGGTAGGCGATCACCGCGCCGAGCACGATCACGACCCCGCCCATGGTCGGCGTGCCGCGCTTGACCTGATGCGAGTCCGGCAGGTCCATCTGGATCAGCTGGCCGAGGTTCTGCCTGCGGAACAGGCGGATCGCCAGCGGAGTCCCGACCAGGACACAGAACAGCGCCACGGCGCCGGCGATCAGGATCCCGACCACTCACGTTCCCCGCTCGTCCGGCTCGGGGCCGGCCCGCGCCGGGCCCCGGGCGTCTGGGACCGATCGGTCGGCCCCCGCCCCGTCGGGCCCGCGGACCAGCCGTTCGGCGACGCGGTCGAGCGCCACCACCCTGCTGGCCTTCACCAGCACCACGTCGCCCGGCCGCAGCCAGGCCTCCAGCGCCGCGACGGCGGCGTCGCCGTCGGCCACGGCGATCGCCTCCTCCGGCCACATGCCCTCCTGGCGCGCCGCCCGCACGGTGACCTCCCCGAGCTCGCCAACACCCACCAGCCGGTCGATCCCGAGCCGGGTCGCCAGCCTGCCGAGCCGGTCGTGCTCGGCTGGTGCCTGCTCGCCCAGCTCCGCCATCTCGCCGAGCACCGCCACCAGCCTGCCGCCGCGGCGGGCCGCCGCCAGGGTCTTGAGCGCGGCGGCCATCGAGGCGGGGTTGGCGTTGTAGGCGTCGTTGATGACCCTGAGCCCGTCGGAGCGCCGCTGCACCTGCATCCGCATCGGCGACAGGGCCGCCTCCCGCAGTCCCCTGGCGAGATCCTCGGGGTCGAGCCCGAGCGCGTGCCCGGCGGCGGCCGCGGCGAGCGCGTCCTGGACCAGGTGCTCTCCCGGGGCCGGCAGGGTGGTCTCGGCGGCGCCGGCGGGCGTGCGGAGCTTGAAGCTGGCGCGGCCCTCCTCGTCGAGGCCGACCGCCTCGGCGCGCACCTCGGCGCCGGCGCCGAGGCCGAAGCTCAGCACCCGGGCGGCGGTGCGCTCCGCCATCCCCCACACCAGGGGGTCGTCGGCGTTGAGCACGGCGGTCCCCGACGCCGGCAGCGACTCGACCAGCTCGCCCTTGGCCTGGGCGATGGCGGCCTGGGAGCCGAACATGCCGAGGTGGGCGGTGCCGACGTTGAGCACCACGCCGATCTCCGGCCGGGCCAGGCGGGCCAGCGAGGCGATGTGGCCGTGCCCCCTGGCGCCCATCTCGACCACCAGCGCCTCGGTGTCCGGCTCCAGGCGGGCCAGCGTCAGCGGCAGCCCGACCTCGTTGTTGAACGAGGCGGTGTTGGCGACCGTCGTCATGCGGGTGGACAGGACGGCGGCCAGCAGGTCCTTGGTGGTGGTCTTGCCGCTCGAGCCGGTGACGCCGACCACGTGCGCCCTGGAGCGGCCGCGGACCGCGGCGCCGATCGCGCCGAGCGCGTCCAGTGGGTCGTCGACCTCGACGCGCGGCCCCTGGCCGAGCGCGCCGCGGCGCGCGACCACCGCCACCGCGCCGGCTTCGAGCGCCGCGGCGGCGAAGCTGGCGCCGTCGGCCTGGCTGCCCGGCAGGGCCACGAACAGCCCGCCGGGGACGACCGCTCGCGAATCGGTGGCGAGCGCCGAGGCCGACGCGCCGGGATCGCCGTCGCGCAGCTCGCCGCGGCACGCGGCGGCGACCTCGGCCAGCGTCAACGGGATCATCCGGCACCGCCGGGCCGCTCGGTCGGTGTCGCGGGCCCCGCGGGCGCGCCCAGCGCGGCCAGCTCCTCGGCGGCGACCCTCCGGTCGTCGAACGGGATCTTGCGGCCGCCGGCGAACTCCTGGCCCTGCTCGTGTCCCTTGCCGGCGATGATCACCGCGTCGCCGGGCCGGGCCAGGGCGAGGATCGCGCGGATCGCCGCGCGTCGGTCGACCTCGAGGTGGTAGCGGTCGGGACCGGCGCTGCGGCGCACGCCCTCGGCGATCTGCGCGACGATCGACTCCGGCGGCTCCGAGCGCGGGTTGTCCGAGGTGACCACGGCGACGTCGGCGAGCTTGCCGGCGATCTCGCCCATCAGCGGCCGCTTGGCGCGGTCGCGGTCGCCGCCGCAGCCGAACACCACCAGCACTCGGCCGTCGCTGACCGCGCGCGCGGCGCGGAGGACGTTCTCGAGCGAGTCGGGGGTGTGCGCGTAGTCGACCAGCACGGTGAACGCCTGCCCCTGGTCGACGCGCTCGAAACGGCCCGGCACGCCGGTGAGCCGTTCGAGGCCTTCGACGGCCGTCTCCGGGTCGATTCCGAGCGCGGTCGCGGCGGCGAGGGCGCCGAGGGCGTTGGCGACGTTGAAGTGGCCGGCGAGCGCCAGCCGTGGCTGCAGCCGGCCGGCGGGACCGTCGACCGTGAAGGTGGTGCCGTCCAGCGTCGCCCGCAGCTCGCCGGCGCGCCAGTCGGCGCCGGCCACGGTGCCGGTGGTGACCACCTCGACGCCAAAGCCGGCGGCCTCGCCGGCCAGCCGCCGCCCGAAGGGGTCGTCGAGATTGACGATCCCCAGGCCCGTGAACTCGGGCGTGAACAGGCGCCGCTTGGCGCGGTAGTAGTCCTCGAGGTCGCTGTGGAAGTCGAGGTGGTCCTGGGTCAGGTTGGTGAACACCGCCGCGCGGAAGCGGGTGGCGTCGACCCTGCCGAGCGCCAGGCCGTGGCTGGAGACCTCCATCGCGGCCGCCTGCACGCCGCTGTCGGCCATCTCGGCGAGCAGCCGCTGGAGGTCGGGCGCCTCGGGGGTGGTGTGCGCCACCGGACGGCTGGTCGCGCCGATGCGGACCTCGACCGTGCCGATCACGCCGGGGACCAGCCCAGCGGTCCGGAAGATCGACTCGAGCATGTAGGTCGAGGTGGTCTTGCCGTTGGTGCCGGTCACCCCGACCAGGTCCATCCGGCGCGAGGGGCTCTGGTAGAAGGCGTCGGCCAGCGGCGCCAGCGCGGCCCGCACCGAGGGCACCAGCAGCTGCGGGGCGTCCACGGTGAGGGGGCGCTCGACCAGCAGCGCGGCGGCGCCGGCGCGGAGCGCCTCGGGCGCGAGGTTGTGCCCGTCGACGCGGTTGCCGGGGACGCAGCAGAACAACGCGCCGGCTCCAACGCGGCGGGTGTCGATGGCGACGTCCGAGACGGCCGTCTCGCCGTCGCCGCGGACCTCGCCGCCTACCGGAGCGGCGAGGAGGTGGAGCGGGACGCGCCGGGGCGTCAGCGTCATGAACGTAGGGTCTCCCGCGTCGAGGTCCCGGGCCGCCGGCGGCGGGAGCACCGGGCTCGGCTGTGCCGCGCAAGCCTAGCATCCGAGGCAGGGCGCTCGTGGACACCTGGTGGACAGGGGGTTCGGCGGCGCCGGAGGGCCTGGCTGGCCGGCCCCCCGGGCCGGTGGGTCATGGCGGCCCTCCCTGACCGCCGCTTGGAGGCGAGCCGGTCCCCGGGGGCGCCCAGGCCGGCAGGTCGCCGTCGGCGGCCGGGGTCGCCCCGACCGCGTCGCCCTCGGGATCCGGCGCCGGCGGCACCTGGAGGTGCCGCAGGGTGTAGCCGGCGACCTCGCGGAACACCGGCGCGGCCACCGTGCCGCCGTAGATGCCGGTCGCCGGGCGGTCGAGCACCACCGCGACCACGACCTGGGGGTTCTTCGCCGGCGCGAAGCCGATGAAGGAGCCGACGTAGGCGCCCGGAAGGTAGCCGCCGCCGTTGGGGTTGGGCACCTGCGCGGTGCCGGTCTTGCCGGCCACGCTCCAGTCTCCGAGCGCGGCGGCGGTCCCGGTGCCGCCCTTCCTGACCACGCCCTGGAGGATGCCGGTGAGCGTCTTCGAGGTCGCGGCCGACAGCACCCGCCGGGTCGGGGACCGCCCGGCGGCGTGGAAGCTGCCCCGCTCGTCCACGGTGCCGCGCAGCAGGGTCGGCGTCGCCATCACGCCCCCGTTGGCGACCGACGCGTACACGCTGGCCATCTGGAGGACGGTCACGGCCACACCCTGCCCGATCGCGTTGGTGCCCAGGTCGGGGCAGGTCCAGGTCGAGGGCGGGCGGACGATGCCGGGCGACTCGCCGGGCAGGTCGATGCCGGTGCGGCGGCCATAGCCGAAGGCCTGCTCGGTCTTGGCGAGCCTGGCGGCGCCGACCCTGGAGGCGACCTTGATGGTGCCGATGTTGGACGACTGCGCCACCACGTCGGCGAAGCTCAGCACCTCGGTGCCGTGGCTGTGGGAGTCGTGGAAGGGATGGACGCCGGGGCACATCGGCAGCACCGGCGGGACGGTGATGGGCGTGCCCGGCGTCACCACCCCGGAGTCGAGCGCCGCCCCCGCGGTGATCACCTTGTTGGTGGAGCCGGGCTCGTAGACGTTGCTGACGGCGCGGTTGGTGCGCGCCGCGGCGGAGCTGTCCGCGAAGTGGTTGGGGTCGAAGGTCGGCATGTTGGCGAGCGCCAGCACCTCGCCGGTGCGCGGCACCATCACCACCACCGAGCCCGCCTTGGCCTTGAACTGCTTGACCGCGGCGGCCAGCGAGCGCTCGGCGACGTACTGGACGTCCTGGTCGATGGTCAGCACCACGTCGGAGCCGGGGGTCGCCGGCTCCACCGAGCTCTGGCCCTGGGGGATGGCGCGGTCGTGCGGGTCCTGCTCCAGCAGCATCTGCCCCGAGTGGCCTCGCAGCAGGTCGTCGTAGCGCTGCTCGACCCCGGCGAGCCCGGTGCCGTCGGTGCCGACGAACCCGAGCACCTGCGAGGCCACCGACCCGGACGGGTAGCGGCGCATGGTGTCGGTCAGCACGCCGACGCCAGGCAGCTTCAGCCTGGCGACCGCGTCGCCGTCGGCGACCGGGATCTTGCGGGCGAGATAGGTCCAGGCGCCGCCCTTGTGGATGCGGTCCAGGATCGTGGCGGCCTTCAGGTGCAGCAGCGGCGCCAGCCTGCTGGCGGTCGTCTCGGGATCGACCACCAGGCGGGGCTGGGCGTAGACGGTCCGGGCGGGCACCGAGAGGGCGAGGTCGTCGCCGTCACGGTCGAAGATCCGGCCGCGCTCCCCCGGAAGCTCGATGGTGCGCAGCCGCTGCTTGGCCGCGGCCTCGTCGAGCGATGGCCCGTCGAGCACCTGCAGCACCACCAGCCGGCTGGAGATGCCGAGGAAGGCGACCATGGTGAGCGCGAGCACGATCAGCAACCGCCTGGTGCTGTCGCCACGGCGAGCCCGCCGCGCCTGTCGCCGCTGGTGTGGACGCCGGGCCGGCGCCGTACGGCGCCGGCCCGGCGAGTCCCCCCGCACCCACGGCGCCCGCCGCATCCGGGCGGGCGCCTCCTTGACCCCGGGCGCGCGACGCCGCCGCGCCGCGGGGTCCTTGACCCACGGCGCCCGCTTCATCGGCTTGGCGGCCCTGGCGCGCCCGGCCTGGCCGGCGGACTGGCCCGCGGGCCGGGCCGCGGACCGGGCCGCGGACTGGCCTCCACGCGTGCCGGCGCGGCTCGCCGGCCGCCTCGGACCCTGCCCATGCTGCATCCGCTCCCCCTGCTGCCAGCCGGAGCCCAGACCGGTCGGCCCGGGCACGCCGGGATCCGCTTGCGTGCGATCTACCCGACCGGGGGATTACGGCTCGGCCAGGTATTGCTTGAGCGGGTTCGGGTCCGGTGACCAGGCGCCGGGGTCGCTGCCGGACCCAGCCCCGGGAGCGGCGGGGGAAGTCGCCGCCCCCGGGGCGGAGGTCGTCGCGCCGGGCTTGGAGCCCGGCCACGCGCTCACCCGCGGCCGCCCCGCCGGCACCAGGCCGTGCTTGGCGGCCTCACCGGCGATGCGGTCCGGCGCCTTGAGCCGGTCCACGTCCGCCTGGAGGGTGGAATAGCGGTTCTCGGCGTCGCGGTTGGCGCGCTCGAGCTTTGCGATCGTGAAGGCCTGCTGGTTGACGTTCACGTTCAGCGACAGCAGCCCGAGCGCGCCGGCCACGATCACCAGGCCGGCGAACAGGATGAAGGGCAGCCGGGAGACGCGACGCGTTCGGGTGACCGCGCGCAGCCGGTGCCTCGGGTCGGATCGTGGGTCGTGGACCGGGCGCTGGCGGTATGCGGGCCCCGCGGCCATGCTCATGCTCGCCCCCCTGCAAGGTCGCTCGGCGGCAGCTTCTCGGCGGCGCGGAGCTTGGCGCTCTCCGCGCGCGGGTTGGCCGCCACCTCGTCTTGGCCCGGTGTCTCCGGGCGCCGGGTCAGAATGCGGATGCTCGGGTCGGCGCCCCCCTGCGGGAGCACCGGGAGCCCGGGCGGGAAGGACTGCTCGCGCCCGGCGGCCGCGGCGGCCAGCGTGCGCTTGACGATGCGGTCCTCCAGCGAGTGGTACGACAGGACGACCACGCGGCCGCCCGCCGCCAGCAGCTCGATCGCCTGCGGCAGCGACGATTCGAGCGCCGGCAGCTCGCCGTTCACCTCGATGCGGAGCGCCTGGAACACGCGCCGGGCCGGGTGGGGTCCCGAGCGGCGCGCGGCGGCGGGGATTGCCGCCTTGACCAGGTCGACGAGCTCGCCGGTGGTGCGCACCGGCGCCCTACGGCGCGCCTCGTCGACGAAGCGAGCGATCCGGGTCGCGAACCGCTCCTCGCCGTAGGCGCGGAAGACCCGCGCCAGGTCGGCGCGGCTGTAGCTGGCGAGCACCTCCGCGGCGGTGATGCCGCCGCTCGGGTCCATGCGCATGTCCAGCGGCGCGTCGGCGCGGTAGCTGAAGCCACGCTCCGGCTCGTCGAGCTGGAGCGACGAGACGCCGAGGTCGTAGAGCACCCCGTCGACCGTCTCGAAGCCGAGGCCGGTGACCACCTCGGCCAGGTCGGCGAACGACGCGTTGACCGCCAGCACCCGCCCCGGGTCTCCCGAGGCGCGTGCCAGCCGCTCGCCGGCGAGCGCGAGCGCCGCCGGGTCGCGGTCCAGGCCGATCACCCGGCCGCCCGGCGCGCTGGCGTCGAGCAGGCGCTCGGCGTGCCCGCCCAGGCCGAGGGTGGCGTCGACGTAGACGCCGCCGTCGCGCGGCCGTAACAGCTCGACCGCGCGGCCGGCCATCACCGGGTGGTGGCGCTCCGCCGTCAACACGATCAGATCCCCAGCTCGGCCAGATGGCTGGCGTTGGCGGCGTCGGAGTAGGCGGCCTGGGCGGCCGGCATGTAGCGGTCCCACTCGCCCTTGTCCCAGAGCTCGATCCGTGAGAGCTGCCCGACCACCACCAGGTCCTTGGTGAGACCGGCGTACTCGCGCAGCGCTTGGGGGATCACGACGCGGCCCTGGCTGTCCGCGCTTTCCTGGCTCGCGCCGGCGACGAACACGCGCACGAAGTCGCGGCTCGGGCGCTCGGTCAGCGGCAAGGTGCGGAGCTTGTCCGCGAAGGTCGCGAATTCCGGCAATGGGAACAGATACAGGCACCGCTCGATGCCCTTGGTGAAGACCATGTCCTGTCCCAGTTCGTCCCGGAATTTGCGCGGGAGGATCACGCGGCCCTTGGGATCCAGGGAGTGGTCGTAGGTGCCAATGAACACCTCGACTCCCTTCCCCGCGAGTTCCCCCGACCGCCTCCCGTCTGGACGGGATGCGCTCCCCGGCTTGTGGCACTGGAGGAGCGTTTCCCTCCACTGCGCGCCACTTTACTCCACCGACTATCCACCGTCAACGAAGTTACCGCCGCCGCGACGAATTCGTATTAACGCGCTGAGCAGGAAAAACACAGTAATGTATTTCGCGGTCGGGCAGAATTCACCCAAGGCCGGCATCCTCCACTCCACTCCACCGGCGGAGGGTCGTGGTGGGGATCGAGGGCCGGCTAGCGGCGGGTCGTCCGGGTCGGGAGGACCTGCGGCGGCTGGCCGGCGCTACCGGGGGTGGGGAGGGCCGCGGTGGTGCTCGTCGTGCTGCTCGTCGTGCTGCTCGTCGTGCTGCTCGACGGCACCGCCACCGGGTCGAAGCGGAAGGGCTGCTGCCCCTCGGGGAGCAGCTCGCGGTCGACCGAGAAGGACGACTCCAGCGAGTGGACGGTGATCCGGTCGACGCCGATCGGCCGCCGCGTCTGGGCGTCGAAGTAGAGCACCTCGGCGCTGTAGGGGACCGGCTGGGTGGCGCGCAGCCCGTCCGGCCCCGCGCCGCCGACCGTGCCGGTGGTCAGCAGCCGGGTGCCGTTGGTCACCTGGGTCCCGAAGGCGTGCAGGTGGCCGTCGAGCACGGTGGCGACGTGGCCGAGCGCATAGGTCGCCTGGCGCGGGTCGTGGACCAGCAGCACGTCCGCCTGCGGCTGCTGGGCGTCCAGGGCGCTGGCGACCTCGACGCTGCGCTCTTCCTTGAGCCGCTCGAACTCGTCGTAGCGGTAGCCCTCCCCCGGGCTGAAGGTCGGGTCGCCCACCCCGAAGAACCGGATGCCGCGGATCACGGTGCCGCGGTAGTTGAGCACCCTGGCGTTGCGGTTGGCGGCGACCGCTCTGACCACGTCCGGGCTGTCGTGGTTGCCCTTGACGAAGATGTACGGAAGGTGGAAGTCGCCCACCCGCTTGGCCACGCCCGGTTCGAAGGCCAGCCCCCAGGTGCCCATGTCGCCGGTGTCGACCACGGCGGAGACCTCGAACTGCTTGGCCAGCCGCTCGGCTAGGTCGAACCCGGCCGGGTTCAGGTGCACGTCGGAGACGTGGAGGATCCGGATGGTGCCGTTGCCGAGGTCCGGCGTGGGCTGGCTGAGCGCCGCGTAGGCGCGGTTCAGGTTCTGGCTTATCAGCGCCATCTGGTCGCGCAGGGTGTGGAGCCGGCGCAGCCCCGTGCGCACGTCGCCGATCAGGGTCGGCGCGTACTCCAGGGCGCCCTGGTAGCGGGGCGCGCGGAAGGCGCTCACGTCGAAG
Organism: Actinomycetota bacterium; assembly: GCA_040414855.1. Taxonomy (GTDB): domain Bacteria; phylum Actinomycetota; class CALGFH01; order CALGFH01; family CALGFH01; genus DASVXQ01. The sequence continues at coordinate 28,069 of JBEDUQ010000049.1, read as the reverse complement.
GTCGCGACCGAGGGAACGACCATCACCACCACCGCGACCGCGCCGCCGATCACGGTGCGGGACAGCCGCAGCCAGGTGCGGCGCGGGAACGCCAGCACGCCGACGGCGCCGCCGAGCAGCCCGAGCGCGACGATCCGCAGCAGGAACTCGGCGGCGGCGTTGCGCGCCTGGGCCTCCATCGGCCGCAGCGTGCCCTCCAGCCCGGCGCCGTTGAGCGAGCCGGTCTCCGGGCTGCGATCGATCAGCTGGCCGAGCGCCTGCACGTCGACGTCATCGAGGGTGGCGCGGAACTCCAGCGGCCCCCAGTGGGTGCGGGCGGTCACCGACCCGAACGGCGGCACGGCCAGATGGCTCGACCCCTCGACCGCGGGCCTGGCCGACAGCCGCAGGGTGGCGGGGCCGACCCGGGCATCGAGCCGCGCGAGGAAGCTGATCGCCAGCAGCGCCCCGGCCGCGCCGGCGAGAATCGGCAGCGCCCACGGGTGAACCCGGTTCCAGGTGCGTCGAAGTCGCGGGTCGGAAAGGGTCAGGCGGAGACGGCGTCCGGCTCGAGCCCAAGGTATGGAGCCCAGCCGGGCTCGATCCTTCCAACCGCGATAACGATCCACAGCGTCTCCTTGGGTGCCCTTGGCTCACGCCGCAGCCGGAGGCCGACCTCGTGCGGGAGGCGGTCCTCCTTGTGGCTGTTGCAGCGCCGACAGGCGGCGACCACGTTCTCCCAGACGTGGCGACCACCCCTGGAGCGGGGGACGACGTGATCGACGTTCTCGGCCCGCTCACCACAGTACTGGCAGACGTGGTCGTCGCGGACGAACACCGCTTTCCTCGACAGCCCGGCGCGGGCCCGGAACGGGACCTTCACGAAGTAGCGCAGCCGGATGACGCTGGGCGCCTGGAGCACCAGGTTGGCGCCGCGGACCGGAGTCGCGCCGGGCACCAGGACGTCGGCCTTCTCCTTGAGGACGAGCACCACGGCCCGGCGGACCGGCACGACGCAGATCGGCTGGTACGACGCATTCAGGACCAGTGCTCGTTCCACTCCGTTGGCTCCCGCTCGTGGCGATCTCGAGACGTGCTCGCAGTATAACGGGACGACCTGGCGGAAGGCCGGCAGGCAGCGGTTACGGCTCCGCTCGGCCCCCCAGCGCCGACTGGAGCGTGGGCTCGAACGCCCGTAACGAGCCCCGGTCGAAGATCGCCAGCACCGCCAGCCGGAGCGAGGTCGGGCCCTCGCCGTGGCGCCGCAGCGCGGCCCCCATCGCGGCCGCGCAGGCCTCCTCGCCGAGCCCGCCGACGCCGGTGCCGAGCGCCGGCAGGGCGACGCTCTGGAGGCCCTCGGCGGCCGCCAGGTCGAGCGCCGCGGTGGTGGCGGCCTCGACCGACCCGGCGCTGGCCCGCACGCCGGAGCCCATCGCGGCCGCGTGGATGATCGCCCGCACCCCGCGGTCGCCGAGGCGGCCGGGCCCGGTGCGGACCGCGCCGCCCACCTCCCAGGGGCCCTGCGCGACCGCCTCCCGCTCGACCTGGTCGCCAGCGGCGCGGCGGATCGCTCCGGCCACCCCGGAGCCGAGCCAGCCCTGGTTGTTGGCGGCGTTGACGATCGCGTCGACCTCGAGCTCGGTGATGTCGCCGACCCAGGTCAGCACCTCGACCGGCCCGCTCGCGCCCACCGTGTGGCCGCCGGAGCGCGGGTCGCTCATCCGGCTCCCTCCTTCTCGTAGAGCGCGTGGAACCAGAGGTCGGCCAGCACCTCGACGGTGCGGTCCCGGTCCAGCGGCTCCTTGCCGGCGGCGCGTAGGAACAGCGTGCGCTCGGCCATCGCCGCCAGCGCGGTCGCGGCGGTGAAGGCGTCGACGGGGCGTGCCAGCCCCTGCGCCTGGGCGCGCTCGACGTTGCGGGCGATCCGCTCGACGAACTGGTGCCGCACCTCGTCGAGCACCGCGGTCAGGGCCGGGTCGTGCGCGGCCGCCTCGGTCCACAGCACCACCATGTCGGCGTCGCGGTCGTAGAGGTCGGCCAGGCCGCCGAGCACCTCGGCGAGGCTGCGGCGCACGTCGCCGGCGCGCCACGGCTGACTGGCCAGCCGCTCCAGGGTGCCGGCGTGCTCGCGCATCAGCGCGGCCAGCGCCGCCTGCTTGTTCGGGAAGTAGGCATAGAAGGTGCCGTGGCCGACCCCGGCCCTGGTGACCACGTCCTCGACCCGTGCCTTGGCGAAGCCCAGCTCGGCGAAGGCTCGCCTCGACGCGGCGAGCAGCCTGTCCCTGGTCTCGGATGCCTGCGTCACCAGTGCAGCTTAGAGCATGGCCCGGCTGCCTTGGTTGGGGGCGAACCGCGAGCCCACCGCCGGTGTACCAGGACCGTGATGGAAGCGTTAGCGACAAATCGAAGTTTGTTCGGTTGATTCTCCTCCAGCCGTTGACCCTTCTAGAATCATCGACGTAACGCGTTTCCAGGAAAGGAGCCCGCCCGGTGGCCACCACCCGGCCAGACATCGGCGGCATGGACGACCTGGCCGCCAACTTCGACAAGATCCGGGAGAACATTCAACGCGTCATCGAGGGCAAGCCGGAAGCGGTGCGGCTTGCCCTGATCGCGTTGCTCGCCGAGGGTCACGTCCTGATCGAGGACGTACCGGGTGTCGGCAAGACGATGCTGGCGAAGGCGCTCGCCCGCTCGATCGACTGCTCCGTGCGGCGTATCCAGTTCACCCCCGACCTGCTGCCCTCCGATGTCACCGGCGTCAGCGTCTTCAGCCAGGAGCGCGGCGACTTCGAATTCAAGCCCGGCGCGATCTTCGCCAACATCGTGGTCGGCGACGAGATCAACCGCGCCTCGCCGAAGACGCAGGCGGCCCTGCTCGAGTCCATGGAAGAGCGCCAGGTCACCATGGACGGCGTCACCTACCAGCTCGGCGTGCCGTTCATGGTGATCGCGACCCAGAACCCGATCGAGCACGAGGGCACCTATCCCCTGCCCGAGGCGCAGCGCGACCGCTTCATGCTGCAACTGGCGATCGGCTATCCGACCCGCGAGGCCGAGGTCGCCATCCTCAACACCCACGGCCAGAACCAGAAGGTGTCGGACCTGGCCTCGGTGGCCGACGCGCCGGCGGTCGCGGCGATGATCGCCAGCTGCAAGCTGGTCCACGTCGCCGACAGCCTCAAGAACTACATCGTCGACCTGGTCCGCGCCACCAGGGAGCACGCCGACCTGGCGCTCGGCGCCAGCCCCCGCGCGGCGCTCGCGCTGCTGCGCGCCTCCCGCGCGTCGGCCGCGGCGGCAGGTCGCGACTACATCGTCCCTGACGACATCAAGAATCTGATCACGCCGGTGCTGGCCCACCGGCTCATCCCGTCTCCCGAGGCGCAGATGATCGGCCGAACCGCCGCCGACGTGCTGTCCGACATCGTCGAGTTCGTGCCGATCCCCATCCGCGGCCGGGGCCAGGCTTGAGACCCAAGATCCTCACCCCCAGGGCGCTCGGCTTCTTGGGCGCCGGGGTCGCGTTGTACCTGGCCGGCCGGCTCACCGGCGCCTCCGAGCTCTACATGCTCGCGGTCGCCGCGCTGCTGCTGCCGCTGGCCGGCTTCCTGATCGTCAGGTGGGGCACCTTCCGGCTCGCGTGCAGCCGCACCATTCGGCCGGTGCGAACCTCGGTTGGCGGGCGCATCTCGGTGGGCGTGCGCCTGCGCAACCTCGGACGGATCGAGACCGGCGTGCTGCTGCTCGAGGACCGTCTCCCCTACCAGCTCGGCCAGCCAGCCCGCTTCGTGGTCCCCGGCATCGCCGGCGAGGACCGGGAGCAGCTCAACTACGAGATGAACGCGGGCGCGCGCGGCCGCTACACGGTGGGACCGCTGGTCGTGCGCCTGTCCGACCCGTTCGGCCTCGCCCAGGTGACCTCGGAGCTGGCCGGGACCTCCGAGGTGGTCGTGCACCCCAAGGTCGAGCCGCTGACCGCGCCCGCGCTCGGCGGTGAGCTGGCCAGCTCCTCGGCCACCAAGGTCCGGCACCTGTTCAGCCAGGGCGACGAGTTCTACACCACCCGCGACTACCGCGACGGCGACGACCTCCGCAAGGTGCACTGGCGCTCCTCCGCCAAGCGGGGCCAGCTGATGATCCGCCAGGAGGAGCGCCCCTGGCAGGCCCGCGCCCTGATCGCGCTCGACCTGCGCCGCCACGCCCACCGCGGCCAGGGCGGCCAGGCATCGTTCGAGCGGATGATTTCGATCGCCGCCTCGATCGCGGTCCGGCTGGGCGCCAGCGGCTACGAGCTCGGCATGATCACCGACGAGGGCCGCCAGGTGCGCCCGGTCAACGTCGCCGACCAGGCGACCGCCGTGCTGGACTTCCTGGCGAGCGTCGAGCCGACCCGCTCGAGCACCCTGGTGCCCCTGGCCGAGCGGCTCTCGCGCACCTCCGGCGAGGGACTCCTGATCGGCATCCTCACGGTGCCGGGCGCCGAGGAGGCCGCTGCCCTGGCGCGCTGCCGGCTCGGCTTCGGCGGCGCGATCGGCCTGCTGGTCCGCGCCGACAGCTGGGTGGGGCTGGCGGGCCGCGAGGTCGCGGCCGCCGAGGCCCAGGCTGCCGGCATCTCGACCCTGCTCGACCGCGCCGGCTGGCGCACCGCCACCATCACCCGCAACGACCGACTGGACGACCCGTGGCGACGATTGACAGCTCCGTCGGGGCGCGCAGCACCGACTATGCCCAGGCACTGACGCTCGCCGGCCTGCTGGCCGGGGCGTCGCTCTCGCTCAGCCGTCTCTACGTCGGCCCCGGCTGGGTGCTGCCGGTGTGGCTGAGCATGGCGTGCGCGCTCGGCCTGGCGGCCCTGCTGCGCCGTTTCGGGGTCGGCCAGCTGCTCTCGCTGCTGGCGATGGCCGCCGGGTTCATCCTGGTGACCGCGGTGCTGCTGTTCCCCGAGACCCTGATCGTGGTGATCCCGACCAGGGAGACCTTCGCCGCGATGGCGCAGGCGACCGGGGACGCGCTCCGCGGGGTCAGCGACCAGGCGGCGCCGGTCCGGGTCACCCAGGAGTTCGTGTTCCTCACCTGCGCCGGCGCCTGGGCGGTCACCACCGCGGCGGACGGGCTGGCGTTCCGGGCGCGGCAGCCGCTGCTGGCGCTGGTGCCGGTGCTCGGCCTGTTCGTGTTCCCGGCGCTGATCCGCGACAGCAGCCCTGCCTGGTACGCGGCCTGGTTCCTGCTCGGCGGCGCGGGGCTGCTGCTGTTCGAGAGCCGCGCGAGGCTGGCCACCTGGGGACGGTGGGTATCCAGCCCCAGGGCCAGGCCGGCGATAGGCTGGCGCCTGCCGCTCACCCGCGCCAACTCGATCGGTCGCTGGATGCTGGCCGCGGCCGCCCTGGTGGCGCTCACGCTTGCCTGGCTGCTGCCCGGCTACGGCCAGCGGCCGCTGCTCGACTACCACAGCGGACCGAACGCCAGCGCCTCGATCTCCATCAACCCGTTCGTCTCGCTGCGGACGCGGCTGAACTCCGACGTCAACCTGCCGGTGTTCGACGTCACCACCGCGCAGCCGACCTACTACCGGCTGCTGGTGCTCGACCGCTTCGACGGCACCTCGTTCACGCCGTCCAGTCCGACCCAGGTCGTCCAGTTCGGCGGCGACACCAGCCTCGACCTCGACGGCGGCGCGCCGAGCACGCAGGTCAGCCAGCGCTTCACCATCCGCCAGCTCGGCGGCATCTACCTGCCGGCGGCGCAGGCGCCGGTGTCGGCCAAGTCGGGCCGCAACACCATCTACCAGAGCCCGACCAACCGGGACCTGACGCTGCGACGCCCGGTGCGGTCGGGGATCAACTACACGGTGACCTCGCGGGTGCCCTCCCCGACCGCCGCCGACCTGCTCGGCCCCAAGTCCTACGACTCGATCCCCGGCCTGCGCACCTACCTGGACGCATCGTCGATCGACCCCAAGGTCCAGAGCCTGGCGCTCGCGGTCGCCGGCTCGAAGCCCGACCCTTACCGCAAGGCGCTGGCGCTCCAGGACTACCTGCGCAGCTCCGCCTTCAAGTACAGCCTCGACGTGCCGGCGCTGTCGTCGGGCGGTAACCAGCTGCGCCGCTTCCTGCTCGAGGTCCGGACGGGCTACTGCGAGCAGTTCGCCGCGGCGATGGCGGCGATGGCCCGCACGCTCGGGATCCCCTCCAGGGTGGCGGTCGGCTTCACCCCTGGCATCCCCCAGGGCGACCACTGGGAGGTCGGCTCCAAGGACAGCCATGCCTGGCCGGAGCTGTACTTCCCCGGGGTCGGCTGGGTGCGCTTCGAGCCGACCCCGCGCGGCGACGGCCAGGTGGACGTGCCGAGCTACACCACCCCGGCCGGCCGGCTCATCACCCCGAGCACCACCGCCACCACCGCTCCCGGCCCGGGTAGCGCCTCGGCCACCACCGGGAGCCCCGGCAACGCCAAGCTCGAGGCCGAGAACAACCAGAGCGGCTCCCAGCTCGGCAGCCCGGAGAGCGGCCGCGAGCGGGTCGCGCGCAGCGGGATCGCCTTGGTGATCCTGGTGCTGGTGCTGATCGGGCTGGTGCCGGCGATCAAGCTGGTGCGCAACGCGCTGGCGAGGCAGCGGGCCAGCCGCAAGCCCCGCGACGCGGTCGCCGAGGCCTACGACGAGCTGACCGACTGGGCCGACGACGCCGGCATCGGCAGGGGCCCGGCCGAGACGCCCAATGCATACGCGAGCCGGATGTCGGACGAGTTCTCGGAGGACGCCGAGCCGCTGACGGAGCTGACCAGGCTCTACGTCACCGCCGAGTACGCGGCGGCCGAGCCGGCCGGCGAGGAGGCGGTCCAGGCGCGCAAGCTCGCCCGCGACGCCCGCGGCCGGCTCGCCGGCCGGCTCGGCTGGCGGCGGCGGCTGCGCGCGACCCTGAGCCCGCGGAGCCTGATGCCCCCGGCGCAACCGCGCGAAGGGGTGGTGGCGGGGCGCTCGGCACAGCACTGATCAGTCGCACTGATCAGTGCACCACTGACTTGAGCGCGATGATCAGCAGTCCGAAGCTCGCGTCGGAGCAGGCCAGCCCGATCGTGCCGGGCCATGACCGGCCCCGGGCGCGGGCGGTGGCGGCACCCATGATGGCGAGCTCCGCGACCCCGGCCCACAGCGCCAGATTGACCGCCAGCTCCGCGCCGATCAGGCCCACAGCGCCGAGCACCAGGAAGAAGATCGTCGGGGCCGGCGCCTCCAGGGTCGCGAGCTCGTCCCACATCGCTGCTCTGACGATCGTCGGCAGCGGCCTGGGGTCGGCCCCGCGCTGGGCGATCACGGCGGCGTAGACGTGCGCGAGCCAGAAGACCGCAACCGTCCAGGCGGTGCTCCAGAGTGCGGTCCCGGCGTCGAAGGTGTGGTCCTCGGGCGCGGAGGCCGAGGCCACGGCGGTGGCGATGACGATCGATGAGATGGCCGCGGCCGGGTTGGCGGCGATCCGCCGAGCCCAGCGCGCCCGCGGGGTCGCGTGCCGGAGGAAGTCGTCTGGCATGCCCGCTAGTGTGGGACAGCCGTCAGCCCGGGGGTTGGACCTTCACCGGCCTCAGCGCGCCGCGCGGGGCGCCGCCGGTCGCCGCCGGTCGCCGCCGGTCTGGGAGGGTCTAGGAGGGTGGGCCTCCGCCGCCGCGCTCCTCCCAGCGCTGGCGCCAGCGCTCGGTCATCTTTGTCCACCACGACTCGAGGCTCGACTTGCCCGGTGTCCGCGGCCGCGCGGCGCGGCCCTGTCCACCGGCGCGCTCGGACGGGCGGTTGATCGCGGCCCGCCGGCGCAGCGTTCGGACCACCTCGAAGATCGAGGCGAGCATCACGACGAACCCGGCGACACCCAGGCCGACGTTCTGGATGAACCCGACGACGAGGATCACGAGGCCCAAGACGAAACCCAGGCCGGCGAGCTTGAGCCGCCTGGCCAGATGGGCCTGGAATGAGGACCCGACCTGCTGCGCAAACTTCGGGTCTTCTTCGAGCAGTCGCCGTTCGATCTCGGCCAGGATCCGCTGCTCGTGCTCGGACAGGGGCATATGGAGGGCTCCGCCCGGACGTGCTGATGGTGGCAACGCGAGTGTACCCGGGCTCTTCCTTCCCCAACAACAGGCCGATGGCCAAATTTGGGCGATCGGCCCGCGTGGCGCTCAGTGGCCGCTGAACCGTGGCGGGCGGCGCTCGGCGAAGGCCGCCCTGGCCTCGGCGTGGTCCGCCGAGGCGAAGGTGCGGCGCTGCATCCGCTTGGCCGCGGCCATGCCCTCGCCGGTCGATCGCTCGAAGGCCTCGTTGAGGGCCTGCTTGGCCAGGCCGATCGCCAGCGTCGGGCCGCCCGCCAGGCCCGCGGCCAGCTCCCACGCCTCGGTGGCCAGCCGGTCGGCCGGGACCACCCGGTTGACCAGCCCGATGCGCTCGGCCTCGGCGGCGCGCACCGGACGGCCGGTGAGGATCAGCTCCTTGGCGCGGCCAAGGCCCACCAGCCGCGGCAGCCGCTCGGTCCCGCCGAGATCGGGAACGATCGCCCAGCGCATCTCCATCGACGCGAACTCCGCGTCCTCGCTGGCGATCCGCAGGTCGCAGGCGATCGCGAGCTGGAGCCCGCCGCCGACCGCGAGGCCGTTGACGGCGGCGACCACCGGTTTCGGCATCTGCTCCAGCGCCGAGATCGCCCGCTGGAGCTCGGCGACGACCAGCTCGGCCTCGTCGAGGTCGGTGCGGCCGCCGAACTCGGCGACGTCGAGGCCGGAGGAGAACGCCCTGCCCTCGCCGGTCACCAGCACGGCGCGGACCCGCTGGTCGGCGGCGGCCGCCATGGCCGCCTGCTCCAGCTCCTGGAAGGTCAGGCGGTCCATCGCGTTCAGCTTCTCCGGCCGGGCGAGCGTGATCATCGCAACCGATCCATCGACCTCATAACGGACTCTGACGGCGATGCTCGGCGGCTCCTGGTCTCGGGTCCCGCCGCGGCGACAGGATGTCGGGGCGGTCGGGAATGCGATGCTATCGCTTGCTATCGCTCGTCCGGCCCGACGAGCCGCTCACGCCGCGGGCGCGGGGCGTCGCGGGCCTCGCGGAACGCCTCGGCCGGCCGCTCGGCGGTCAGCGAGGCGCGGTCGAGCGCGGCGTCGCCGAAGCGGTCCCGGACCCGGTCGGCGGCACGCTGGGCGGCCGCCCAGGCGGCGCCGTCGTCGGCGAGCTTGAGCTGCACCGGGGCGCCGTCGCCGGCCAGGTTGGAGACGCTCAGCCCGACCAGCCGGACCGGGACGCGGCCGAGCCGCAGCCGCTCCAGCAGCTCGCGCGCGACCGCGTACAGCTCGGTGTCGTTGTCGCTTTTGGCCGGCAGCGTCCGCGAGCGGGTGATGGTCCGGAAGTCGGCGAAGCGCAGCTTCAGGGTGACGGTCCGGCCGGCGAGCCCGGCCTCGCGCAGGCGCCGTCCCACCCGCACCGCGCAGCGCAGCACCTCCCTGGCGAGCTGGTCCGGGTCGTCGACGTCGCGGTCGAAGGTCTCCTCCGAGCCCACCGACTTGGCCGCCTCGAACGGCACCACCTCGCGGTCGTCGCGGGCCCACGACAGCTCCGCGAGCTGCGCGCCGACGGCGGGCCCGAGCATCCGCTCCAGTACCTCCCTGGGCGTCGAGGCCACCTGGCCGACGGTGCGCAGCCCGTAGCGGCCGAGCTGGGCGATGGTGGCGGGCCCGACGCCCCAGAGCGCCTCGGCCGGCAACGGGTGGAGGAACTCGAGGCTCCGCGACGGCGGGACCACGAACAGCCCGTCCGGCTTGCCGCGGGTGGACGCCAGCTTGGCGAGGAACTTGTTGCCGGCGACCCCGATGGTCAGCGTCAGCCCGACCTCGTCCAGCGCCCGGGCGCGCAGCAGCCTGGCGATCTGGAGCGCGCCGCCGAGCAGGCGCCTGGCGCCGCGGACGTCGAGGAAGGCCTCGTCGAGCGCGAGCGGCTCGACCAGCGGGGTGACGCTCTGGAACAGCGCCATCACCCGCTTGGAGTAGGCGCGGTAGGTGGCGAAGTCCGGCGGGACCGCGACCGCCCCGGGGCACAGGCGCCTGGCCTGCGCCATCGGCATGGCGTTGCGGCAGCCGTGGGCCCGCGCCTCGTAGGAGGCCGAGCTGACCACGCCGCGGTTGCCGGTGCCGCCGACCAGCAATGGGCGGCCCTTCAGGCTGGGGTCCTTGAGCACCTCGACGCTGGCGTAGAAGGCGTCGAGGTCGGCGTGGAGCACGCCGAGCCCGGCGTCGTCGCCGGGGTCCGGCGTCAGCCCGCCGACCACGACCTCGCCGGTCGGTTGCCAGCGCTCGACGCGCTTGCCGGCCGGTCGTGGGCGCCGCGACGCCGGCAGCCGCTCAACCTCCCCCATGCGCCCACTGTTGCGCTGAACGTGCGTTCGGGTCAAGCGCGCTCCCGGCCCGTGGGCGGGGTAGGATCGGGCTCCCGCCCGCCATCCATCTCCGGAGGCGCAGTGCTCCCGTCTCACAGGTTCCGCCGCGGCGCCGGCCGCCGTCCGCGCCCGCTGTTGCCGCTCGCGCTCGGGGTTGCGGTCGCGGTCGCGATCGCCGGCTGTTCGGCGACCGGGAGCACCAGCGGTGCGGCCGGGACCTCCCGCACCACCACCGAGGGCACCGCCTCGCGGACAACCGCGACCGCGCCGCCCTCCACCGCCGCGGCCACCACGACCGCCAAGCGGCCACCGGTCTACGTCTTCCCGGTGCAGCCGATCGCCTCGTGCAAGGTCAGCTACGGGCACTTCCACCACGACTACCCCGCCACCGACATCTTCTCCAAGAAGGGCTGCGGGTTCGTCGCCCCCACCTCCGGCGTGGTCACCGAGGTGGCCAGGACCGACGTGTGGAACCCCAAGACCGACAAGGGCGCCGACCGCGGCGGCCGCTCGGTGGCAATGGTCGGGGACGACGGCGTGCGCTACTACGGCTCGCACCTGCTGCGGGTCGAGGCGGGCATCGCGCCGGGCACGCGGGTTCGCGCCGGCCAGCGCCTCGGCCTGATCGACAACTCGGGCGACGCTCGCTACGTGCCGACGCACCTGCACTTCGGCATCTCCTGGAAGACCCCGGACGGGATCTGGTGGGTGCGGCGCGGGATGGTCTACCCATGGCCGTTCCTGGACGCCTGGCGCGCCGGGCGTCCCAAGTCACCGGCCGCGGCCGTCCGCGCCGCGTTGGCCCAGGCCGGGCAGCGCGTGCCGCCGTGCCGAAGCGGCTGCTGAGCGGCCCGCCCGCTTCACCGGAGTCTCACAACCCTGGTCGTTGACTTTGGGCGTCGCGCCGTGGGCGCCGGCGCGGAGGGTGGCCCCGCCGGCGCCGGCGGCGCCGGTCCCGCGCCCGCCGCTGCTCAGGAGCGCAGCTGGACAGTCCAGTGGCGGCCGCCGTCGGCCGTCCCGAGGATCACCGCCCGCCCGGCATGGTCCTTGCCGACCACCCAGCCGGTGGTGGCGCTCGCGAAGCTGGCCGAGCTGGGCTCGAGCAGGCTGGCCCCGGGGATCGCCGGCAGGGCGGTGAGCTTGACGCCGCCGCCGGTCGCGATCGCCACGCCGGTGCTGTCGGCGGCGGGCGTGGGGCTCACCAGCACCGCGGTCGAGGCGTCGACCACCGAGAACGGCCCCGGGTACGAGCCCGGTCCGGCGGGCAGCCCCAGCTCGGGGCCGATGGTCCCGGCCTCGCCGGCGACACCGCGCCAGTGGGCGCCGCCGTCCACGGTCGCGTAGACGGCGTAGGGGATGTGGCCCGCCGCGGCGCCGCCGCCGGTGAAGCGCACCCACGCGGCGCCGCCGCGGGCGCACTGGAGCTCCGCAGCCTGCAAGACTCCGACGTCCGGGAGCACCGCCAGCGATGGGCTCTTCCCCCAGCTCCGGCCGCCGTCGGTCGAGCGCCAGACCATGTTGGCGGAAGCGATCCAGCCGTCCCGCGGCGAGGTGAAGCAGACCGACTGCGGCCGGTGCTGCGGGGGGAGCGCGGTCCAGCTGTTGCCGCCGTCCGTCGAGTGCACCAGCAGGGTCGGGCCGTCCGGCTGCTCCGGCCCGACCGGCCGCTCCCCCGGACCGGCGGAGGTGTCGCTGCCGCCGGCGATCCCCCAGCCCTCCGACGCGTCGACGAAGTGCACCTCTCGCAGGACTCCCTGGCTCGGCTCCGGGAGCGGGCGCCAGTGCCGCCCGCCGTCGCGGGTGGCCAGCACCGTGTCGTCGCCGATGGCCCAGCCGGTCATGGCGCTGGAGAAGTTGACCTCGCGCAGGTTGGCCCTGCCGCTCCACAGCCGAACCCAGGTCCGGCCGCGATCCCTGGTCCCAACGATCGCGCCGTCCCCCACCGCGACCGCCGTGGACGGCCCGGTCACCTGCACCGCGTTCAGGCTGCGGATCCGACCGACCGGAATGGTCGTGGTCGTCGAGGGAGGCTTCCCGGTCGTGGTCGCGCCGGCGCCCACGCGCCCGCTGGTGGGCGGGACCGCACGGGTGGTCGGCGGATGGCCGATCTGGGCGACCGGCGACGTCTGCCGGACCAGTCCAAGGCTGGCGCCGGCCACGCCGCCGGCCACCACGCACAGCGCGAGCGCCACGCCGCCGATCAGCCTGCGGCGGTGCCGGCGGCCCCTGGCGCGAATCCGGTCCGGGTCGGGCGGCTCCACCGAGGCGGCGACCGGCGCGGCGAAGGCCTTGAACATCTGTCGCAGCTCCTGGTCATGCATGGCGAACCTCCGGCGCGACCGCGTCGCCCAGCTCCCGCTCCAGCGCGGCCCTGGCCCGAAACAGGCGGCCCTTGACGGTGCCGACCGGCAACTTCAGCACCCGCGCGATCTCCTCGACGGACAGGTCGGCGAGGTAGTGGAGGACCAGCACCTCGCGGTGGCCGCGGCGCAGCCTGGCCAGTGCCTGGCCGAGCACGACCCCCTCCTCGGACGGCGGCGGGACCGGCTCCGGCGCGCCCACCCGGCGGTAGGCGGCCAGCTTGCGGCCGCCCCGCCGCAGCGAGCTGACCGCCAGGTTGTAGGCAACGCGCCGCACCCATGCCTCCGGATGGTCGTAGTCGCGGATCCGCGCCCAGCGCACCGATGCGCGGGCGAACGCCTCCTGCACGACGTCCTCGGCCTCGGCGAGCCCGACGACGGCGTGCAGCTCCGCCACCAGGCGGCCGTAGTTCCCCAGATAGAAGCCATCGAATCCGTCGGCGGCCTTCACCGGCCCTCCGTCTCTTCTCGCGACCCCGTGCGCGCGGTCACGCCAGACACGCCACAGCCCCCGTCCCAGGTTCGGTTCAGGTTCAGCTCACCCCTTGCCAAGTATTTCAGCGGGCGTAGAATTCTGGCTGGTGTTCAACGACTGTTGAGTTCCTGGGGCCCGGAGAGACAGAGGGTCGGAGAGACAGAGAGTCAGACGGCCGGAGGGTGCAGCTCCGAGGATGTGAGGTTCGCATGCTGGCGATGGCGCTCAAAGAGTTCAGGCAGCTGCGGCGCGACCGCAGGACCGTCGCGCTGATGGTCGGGCTGCCGATCGTGCTGCTGGTGGTGTTCGGCTACGCCGCCAGCTTCGACGTCCACTCGCTCAGGACGATCGCGGTCGGGCCTCGTGCCGCACAGGTCGCGGCCGTGGCGCCCAAGCAGGTCGAGGTGATCGCCGAGCACCCGGCGGAGGGCCGCGCCGACGCCGTGCGGCGGCTGCGGGACGGCCAGGCGCAGGTCGCGATCGTGACCGGGGCGAGGCCCGAGGTCCTGCTCGACGGGTCCGACCTGTTCGCCGCCCGCGCCGCCCAGCAGGCGATCGCGGACAATCCCGGCCTGCCGCGGCCGGAGGTGCTGTTCAACCCGCGGCTGGAGACCTCCACGCTGATGGTCCCCGCCCTGGTCGGCCTGATCCTGGTGTTCATCGGCACGGTCGCGACCAGCCTGGGGGTGGTCAGGGAACGCCAGAGCGGCACCCTGGAGCAGCTCGCGGTGATGCCGCTGCGCGCCCGCGACGTGTTCGTCGGCAAGGTGCTGCCCTACTTCGTGGTCGCCGCGATCGACATGGCGGTGATCACCGCGGTCGGCATCGGCCTGTTCAACGTGCCCTTCCGCGGCTCGCCGTGGGTGCTGGTGCTCGGCGCGGTCGAGTTCCTGTTCGTCACCCTCGGCGTCGGCGTGCTGGTCTCGACCGTCTCGCAGAACCAGGGACAGGCGATCCAGCTCGCGATGATGACCATGCTCCCCCAGATCCTGCTGTCGGGAATGATCTTCCCGCTGAGCGCGATGGCCAGCGGGGTCCGCTGGATCGCGTACTTCCTGCCGCTGACCTACTTCAACCAGATCAGCCGGGGCGTGATGATCCGCGGCGCCTCGCTCGGCTCGCTCGCGCGGCCATTGCTCGCGCTGGCGGTGCTGGGCCTGGTCGTGTTCACGCTGTCGGTGTTGCGCTTCCGCCGCGACCTCGCCCCCGCCGGCGAGCCGGCGGAGCCGAGCCGCGCGCCGCTGGCGGCGGGTTCCAGTGCGGGTGCCCGGTGAGCGCCACGGCGAGCGCCGTGCCGCGACGGACGACGATGCCGGAGCGTCTCCAATGACCGGCTGGGGCGTCGACGGCCTGAGCGTCCGCTACGGCGCCAAGCTGGCGCTGGACCGCGTCGACCTCGAGGCGCCGGCCGGGGCCATCACCGCGGTGGTGGGCGGCGACGGCGCCGGCAAGTCGACCCTGCTCCGCGCGCTCGCCGGCGCGGTCGCGCCCGCCGGCGGGACCGTGCGCCGGCCGCCGGCGCCGCGAGTCGGCTACGTCTCGGCCGGGCCGGGTGTGTACCGCGACCTGACCGTGGACGAGAACCTGGCCTTCAGCGGCGCCGCCTACGGCCTGCGCGGCGAGCGGCTGGCCACCCGCGCTGGCGAGCTGCTGGAGCGGACCGGGCTAACGGCCGCGCGCGGCCGCCTCGGCGGCGACCTCTCCGGCGGCATGCGCCAGAAGCTCGCGCTGGCCATGGCGCTGCTCCACGAGCCCGGCCTGCTGGTGCTGGACGAGCCGACCACCGGGGTCGACCCGGTCAGCCGCACCGAGCTGTGGCGGCTGCTCGCCGGAGCGGCGGCCGGCGGCGCCGCGGTGCTGCTCTCGACCGTGTACCTGGACGAGGCCGCCCGCACGGCCGGCGTGCTGGTGCTCGACGAGGGACGGGCGCTGGTGCACGGGACCCCCGCCGAGATCGTGGCCGCCACCCCGGGCGCCGTGCTCGAGTCGGCCGGGCGGCCGCCGGCGGGCACGGTCTGCTGGCGGCGCGGCCCGCGCTGGCGGATCTGGTCGCCGGACGGCGCGCCGGTCGAGGGCGCGCACCGGGTCGACGCCGACATCGAGGACGCCGTGATCATCGCCTCGCTGCGGCGGCGGACCGCGGCGGCACGGCCCACGGAGGTCGCCGCATGAAGCGCATGAACGGGAGCCTGATGGTCGCCAGGTCGCTCACCCGGCGGTTCGGGTCCTTCACCGCGGTCGACGAGGTCGACCTGTCGGTCGAGGCCGGCGAGGTGGTGGGGCTGCTCGGCGCCAACGGCGCCGGCAAGACCACCCTGATCCGGATGGTGCTCGGGCTGCTGCACCCGAGCGCCGGCCAGGTGCGGCTGTTCGGCGAGCCGCCGTCGCGGCGGACCCGCGCCAGGATCGGCTACGTGCCCCAGGGGCTCGGCCTGTACGAGGACCTGACCGTCGCCGAGAACCTCCGCTTCACCGCGAACGCGTTCCGCGCCGCGGTGCCGCCGCTCGAACCCGACCTGGACGCCGTGCGGGACGAGCTGGTCGCCAACCTCCCGCTCGGCCTGCGCCGGCGGCTCGCCTTCGCCGCCGCGCTCGGCCACCGGCCGGAGCTGCTGGTGCTCGACGAGCCGACCTCCGGGGTCGACGCGCTCGCCGGTGCGCGGCTCTGGGACGCGATCCGCTCCGCCGCCGAGGGCGGGGGTCCCGGGGCCGGTGGCGACGAGGCCCACGGCGCCGGCGGCACCAGCGGCACCAGCGGCAACGGCGGCACCAGCGGCGGCGGCGGCACCAGCGGCGGCGGCGGGGGCCGGGCCCGGCGGGCGGGGGTGCTGGTCAGCACCCACTCGATGGGCGAGGCCGAGCAGTGCGACCGCCTGGTGGTGATGGCCGGCGGGAAGGTGGTCGCCGGCGGCACCGTCGACCAGATCATCGGCGACGCCACCACGGTGGCGGTTCGGGGCGTGCGCTGGGAGGATGCCTACGCGGCCTGCGAGGCCGCCGGCCTGCCGGTCGCGCTGGTCGGGACCGAGCTGCGGGTGCCGGCCGCGGAACCGGACCGGGTCATGGAGGCGTTGCGGTCCGCCGGCGTCCAGGCGCGCGTCGAGCGGACCCGGGCGACGCTGGAGGAGGCGTTCGTGCTGCTCGCGGGGAGGACCGCCGCCTGATGCCGAGGACCGGGCGGCGGCCTGGCCGCAGCGGCACGCGCGAGGCGATCCTGGCCTCGGCGAGGCAGTCGTTCACCGCAAGCGGCTACGACGGCGCCTCGATCCGCGACATCGCCAGGCGCGCCGACGTCGACCCGGCCCTGGTCCACCACTACTACAAGAGCAAGCACGAGCTGTTCATCGCGGCGGTGGAGCTGCCGGTGGACTTCACCGCGGTGCTGGACCAGGTCCTCGCCGGCGAGCGGGACGGGGTCGGCGAGCGGCTGGTCGGGATGCTGCTCCAGGTGTGGGACCACCAGGTGGACCGCAGCCCGCTGATCGCCCTGGTCCGGTCCGCGGTGTCCAGCGACGAGCACGCCAGGATGCTGCGCGAGTTCCTGGTGAGCGTGCTGTTCGCGAAGATCGCCGAGCGGCTCGGCGTGCCCGACGCCCGCCTGCGGGCCAGCCTCGCCGCGTCCCAGATGGTCGGTCTGATCATCGCGCGCTACGTGGTCCGCATCGAGCCGATCGCCACCGCCCCACCCCCGGTGGTGATCGCCGCCGTCGGCCCGACCATCCAGCGGTACCTCACCGGGGACCTCGGCGACCCGGAGAGAACCGCCGACCACTCGACCGCGGAACGCTTTTGACCTTGGGGGGCGTGGGGGAAGCGAGAACCGGCGACCACTCGACCGCGGAACGCTCTTGACCTTGGGGGCCGTGGGGGAAGCGAGAACCGGCGACCACTCGACCGCGGAACGCTTTTGACCCTGGGGGGCGTGGGGGGAGCGAGCTCCCCCCGCATGGAATCGGGACCGCTAATCCCTCGGCAGCGGCCGGAACGTGTCGGTCGGGGCGTCCACCACGGCCATCTGGGCGGCTGACTCCTCGGGGGCGGTCCGGGAGGCGAGCGCCTTGAGGGCGACCTCGTCGCCCACATCATGACCCTCCCGCTCCGAGAGGAGCCAGCGGACCTCGAGCAGGTCGCAGTAGGCCTGGATCGGGTCGACGTCCCCGCCCAGGGCCTCGACCGCCCTGGCCTCGCCCGGCCGGAACGCCTCGGCCAGCCAGCGGTCGCCGATCACCCGGTCGCCCGCGGACCCGGGCCGCTCGCGCTCGAGCCTCGCCTGGTAGGCGCACAGGTCGGCGAGCAGCACCTCGGCCTGCCCCTCCCCCACCTCGAGCCCGGTGCGGCGGCGCAGCTCCTCGACGTGGAAGCGGCGGTTGGCGACGAACACCTCCAGGCGCAGGCGGCTGCTGTCGCCGCCGGCGGGCTCGAGCTCGACCTCGTCGACCGCGAAGCCCAGCTCGTTGAGCCGCCGGACCCTGCTCGCCACCCGGTCGCGCTCATCGATCCCGAACACCTCCTCGTGGGTCAGCTCGTCCCAGAGCTGCTGGTAGCGGGTGGCGACGCTGGAGGCGGCCTCGATGTGCTGGTCGATCTCGTCGCTGGAGCCGCCCAGCGCGACCGCGAGGTCGAGCAGGTCGCCGGTGACGTTGTCGACCAGGATGCCGAGGTCGAGGTTGCGCTGGCCGTCGGAGAGCCGCGGGTGGACCTCGCTGGTCTCGGCGTCGACCAGGAACGCCTGGAGCGCCTGGCCGTCGCGCTTGAAGAGCGTGTTGGCGAGCGAGCAGTCGCCCCAGAAGACCCCGGCGCGGTGCAGGTCGACCAGCAGGATCGCCATCGCGTCCAGCAGCCGCTCGCGGTGCTTGGCCAGCCGCGGCAGCCGCTGGAACAGGCGCCGGTACTGCCATGAGTGGTCGAGGAACTCGGTCACCAGGATGGCGTTGCCGCCGGTCGGCTGCTCGACCAGACCCACCGCCGTGACCGCCGGCAGGGTCCTCGCCTCCAGGTCCCGCAGCGCCTGGTACTCCTTGCGGGCGACCCTGGTCGGCAGCTCCTTGAGCGCGTACAGCACGCCGTCGGCCACCACGAATCGGACCACGTGGCGGCTCGGCCCGACCGGCAGCTCCCTGAAGTCGGCGGCGTCGCCCGGCCAGCGCTCCAGCGGCTCGAGCCACGGCAGCGACAGCAGGCTGGGCGAGGACCGGCGCAGGCGGATCGACAGGTCTCCCATTGCGCGCGATGGTAGCCCGCAGCCGCGGTCAAGGGCGTAGAGTGCCAACCGGTGAGACCTGTCCCGATCTTGTGACTGTGCTTCCCCAGATCACGAGGTCGGGCCAGAATGTGTCGTTGTTGCTCGTTGAACGGACAGTAGGCGACACCGTTGGCGAAAGGAGCCTCTCCTCGATTGGCCATGCTCGAAGCCATCAGTCAGCCCAGCGATCTTCGCAAGCTCCGTCAGGACCAGCTCGCCGAGCTGGCGACCGAGATCCGGGAGTTCCTCGTCCGAGCATGCGCCGCCAACGGCGGGCACCTGGGACCGAACCTCGGGGTCGTCGAGCTGACCATCGCCCTGCACCGTAAGTTCGACTCCCCAACCGACCGGATCGTGTGGGACACCGGCCATCAGGCCTACGTCCACAAGCTGCTCACCGGGAGGCAGGCCGACTTCGAGAACCTGCGGACGCTGGGGGGCCTGTCCGGCTACCCCTCCCGCAGCGAGAGCCCCCACGACGTCATCGAGAACTCCCACGCCTCCACCGCGCTCGGCTACGCGCTGGGCCTCGCCGAGGCGAACCGGCTGGGCGCGGGCCGGGGCCGCGTCATCGCGGTGGTCGGCGACGGCTCGCTCACCGGCGGGGTCGCGCTGGAGGCGCTGAACCTGGCCGGCAGCCGCAAGCCCAACCTGCTGGTGATCCTCAACGACAACGGACGCTCCTACCAGCCCACCGTCGGCGGCCTGGAGACCCACCTGGCGCCGCTGCGGCTGCACCCGGGCTACGAGGCGTTCAAGAAGGGGCTGGAGGGCACCCTCGGCCGTGTGCCACTGGTCGGCGACGGCATGCTCGAGGCGGCCAAGCGGGTCAAGGAGGGCGCCAAGGCGATGGTCGCCCCCCGGGTGGTCTTCGAGGACCTGGGCTGGCAGTACGCCGGCCCGGTGGACGGCCACGACCTTGCCGCGCTGCTCGTGGCGCTGGACCACGTCAAGCGTGTGCCCGGCCCGGTGCTGCTGCACGTGTTCACCGAGAAGGGCCGCGGCTACGCCCCCTCGGAGCAGCACGAGGAGGACAAGCACCACTCCGTCAACCCATTCGACCCCGCCACCGGCAAGTCGCTGGCCAAGCCCGGCGACGGGGTGGCGCTCAGCAAGGTCTTCGGCGAGGCGCTCGTGGAGCAGGCACGCCGCCGCGCCGACCTGGTGGCGATCTCGGCCGCCATGGTCGGGCCGACCGGCCTGAACGTGATGGAGGCCGAGTTTCCCGAGCGGGTCTTCGACGTCGGCATCGCCGAGCAGGTCGGGGTGACCATGGCCGCCGGTATGGCGATGCGCGGGCTGAAGCCGCTGTGCGCGATCTACTCGACCTTCCTGCAGCGCGCCTTCGACCAGGTGATGATGGACGTCTCGCTGCACAGGCTGCCGGTCGTGTTCGCGCTCGACCGCGCCGGCATCACCGGGCCGGACGGGCCCTCCCACCACGGCGTCTTCGACCTCTCCTACCTGCGGACGATCCCGGGGATGGTGGTGGCGGCGCCGCGCGACGGCACCGAGTTGCGCCGCATGCTGGCCACGGCCATGGACCACACCGGCGGGCCGTTCGCCATCCGCTTTGCCGGGAAGGCGACCTCGCCGAAGCTCGACTTCTCCCAGCCGCTGCGCAAGCTCAAGATCGGCAACTGGGAGGTGCGCTCGCGCGGCTCCGACGTGCTGCTGCTCGGGCTCGGCAGCCTCCACGGCGCCAGCGAGGAGGCGGCGCGGCTGCTCAAGCAGGAGGGCATCAGCGTCACGCTGGTCGACCCGCGCTGGGTCAAGCCGCTCGACCAGCGGCTCTCCTCGGTGGCCGGGGCGCACCGGCTGGTGGTGACGGTCGAGGACAACGTGCTGGCCGGCGGGTTCGGCGCGGCGGTCGCCGAGGTGCTGGCCGACGAGGAGGTCCGCACGCCGCTGCTGCGGCTCGGCATCCCCGACCAGTTCCTCCAGCACGGCAAGCGCGAGCTGCTGCTGGCCAGCCTCGGCCTCGACGCGGTCGGGATCGCCGAGCAGATCCGCAAGCGCCTGCACCGCCTCGACGAGACCGAGTAGCCGCCGAGATCGCGACGCGCGCCGGGCGGCGCGGCGCGGGGGTCACGATCGGGTCACAGCTCGCGGTGCCCGAAGTTCATGCCGGCGAACATCGTCTCGGTGCGCTCCATCGCCTTGACCACGTCGGCGAGGTCCTGGTCGACCTCGGTGTCCGACTGCGGGAACAGGAACTGGTTCAGCGGCTCGTTCGACCCGACCTGGAGGCCGTACTCGTCCATGTACTCCCCGAGCGCGAACTCCCAGGTGAACAGCGCCGGCTCCTCCGGAGCGGGGGGCACGTGGAGCCAGTAGGTCAGGTAGCGGTTGCGCGAGAGAGCAAAGGTCCTGCCGCCATCCCGCTTGTCCTGGTTGAGCCGAAATCCAACCAGCTTGAGGTCGTCGTCGAAGGCCATCGGGGGTGCAGCGCTCCTTGGCGAGAGGTCACCGTCGGCCCCCAGTGAACCATTTCCGCGCACATTCCCGGGCGCCGAGATGTCACCTCAGGGACAGGATCGACCGGTCCACAGCGTAGAATCGATCGCTGTCCGGCCTGCTTCTCCGGAACAACCGACTCTCCTGGATCGCCAGTGGCCAAGCACTCCACCGACGTCGACCATCTCGTCGGCCGCAGCCTGGGCCGGCGGCGGTACGAGGTGGTCGCCCAGATCGCGCGGGGCGGGATGGCCACTGTGTACCGGGCCCACGACCGTCAGCTCGACCGGGTGGTCGCGCTCAAGGTCCCGCGCCCGGAGCTGGCCAGGGACCTTGCCTTCCGTGAGCAGTTCCGCCGCGAGGCCCGCGCCGCCGCCCGCCTCGCCCATCCCAACGTGGTCGCCGTCCACGACTCCGGCGAGGATCGCGGCCTGCCCTGGATCGTGATGGAGCTGGTCGAGGGGCAGACGCTGCGGGCCCTGCTGGAGGCGCGCGGGCGGCTGGACCCGCAGACCAGCGCCGAGCTGCTCGGCGAGATCGCCGACGCGCTCGACCACGCGCACCGCAACGGCATCGCCCACCTCGACGTCAAGCCCGAGAACGTGCTGCTGACCAGCGACTCGGTCAAGGTGGCCGACTTCGGGCTGGTGCGGGCGGCGCATGGGGCCAGCGACCACGCGCTCGCCGGCACGGTCCAGTACTGCGCCCCCGAGGTGCTGCGGGGCGGCCTGGTCGACGGCCGCGCCGACGTCTACTCGCTCGGTGTGGTCGCCTACGAGTGCCTGACCGGGAGGGTGCCGTTCGGCGACGGCGACCCCGACAAGGTCGCCTGGCAGGTGCTGCACGGGCGGGCGCCGGCCCCGTCGCGGACCGTTCCCGGGCTCTCCGAGGCGGTCGACGCGGCTGTCTGGCACGCCACCGAGCCCGACCCCGAGCGGCGCTTTCAGCGCGCCTCCGAGCTGGCGGTCGCGATGGGCGCCCCGCGGCGGCGCGCCTTCGACCAGGGGCCGCGGGTGCCGGCGACGCCGACGCCGGGCGCCAGCGCCGCCACCACGGTGGTCGGCGCGCTGCTCGGGCCGGGCTCCGTGGTCCACCCGGGCGCGGTGCTCGGCCACGGAAGGCGGCCCGCGCCGGAGCCGGCCGGGTCGGGCGGCGACGGCGGCGGGCCCCCGTGGATGAACGGCGGCCCGGCCGCGGCCGGCTCCCAGGGCTACGCGCCATTGGGCTACGCCCAGCCCGCCGGCCCCAGGCCGGTCAGGGGCGGGCGGGGCACGCAGGCGCTGCGGCCGACCACCGGGCATGCGCCCAAGCGGCGGGGGCCGCGCGAGGGCGGGCGGCGCGGGCACCGGCTGATCGGCTGGGCGCTGCTGCTGGCCCTGCTGGCCGGCGGCAGCGTGATCGCATGGAGCACTTTCCTGGCGGCCTCGATCCCGGTGCCCAACCTGATCGGCGCCGATCTGCGCCAGGCGCGGAGCATGGTCGCCCTCAAGCACCTCAAGGTCAGCGTGGCCGCGCCGGCTCCGTCACGGACCGTCCAGGCGGGCCGGGTGGCCGAGCAGACGCCCGGGCCGGGCGGCACGGTGCGCCGCTTCACCACCATCCGGATCGTCCCGTCCAGCGGGATCATCCTCCCCGACCTCAAGAACCAGAAGGTCGGCACCGCCGAGGAGGCCCTGACCAACCTGGGGCTGCGCTGGCACGAGCAGCAGCGGCCCAGCGCGGACGTCCAGGCCGGGCTGGTCGCGGGCACCGACCCCAAGGCCGGCGTGCCGATCGGCCCCGACCAGAAGGTCCAGGTGTTCGTCAGCATCGGCCGGCCCCAGGTCGAGGTCCCGCGGGTGGCCGGCGAGCGGCTCGACAACGCCGTGGCCGACCTGCGCCAGGCCGGCTTCAAGACCAGGGTCGTGCGGGTCTTCGACGCCACCGTCCCCAAGGACTCGGTGGTGGGCACCAACCCGCCGGGCGGCCTCCAGCAGATCTGGGGCGCGACCGTGCAGGTCCTCGCCAGCAAGGGCCCGGACATGGTGGTGGTCCCCGACGTGCGCAACCAGACCAGGCAGCACGCCGAGGCGGCGCTGCGCGCCAGCGGCCTGCGCTGGACGTACCCGCCGTTACGGTTCGGCAGCGTGATCGGCGGGCAGGACCCGCAGCCCGGCGCCGAGGTGCCGCGCGGCAGCGCGGTCAAGCTCTCGGTGAGCCTGTTCTGAGGCCGGCGGTGGCATGCGGATCGGTGCGCACGTCTCGTCGTCGGGAGGGCTCTCTCATTCGGTCGCGGTCGGCCGCGAGCTGGACTGCGAGACCATCCAGGTGTTCCTGTCGAACCCGCGCGGCTGGGCGATGCCGCCAGACGACCCGGAGGGCGACCGGCGCTTCCGTGAGCTGGCGGCCGAGGCCGACCAGCGGCCGGTGTTCGTGCACGCGCCCTACCTGGTGAACTTCGCCTCCAAGAGCGACCAGTTCCGCGAGCGCGCCCAGGTGCTGGTCGCCGCGACCATGGCGCGGGGCGCCGAGATCGGCGCGGCCGGCGTGGTGGTCCACAGCGGCTCGGCGATGGGCGCGGGCAGGGCCGCGGGGATCGAGCGGATCCGCTCGGCGGTGCTGCCGCTGCTGGAGCCGGCGGACGGGCCCGACCTGGTGTTCGAGCTGACCGCCGGCGCCGGCGACGCGGTCGCCTCCCGCTTCGAGGAGATGGCCGAGCTGCTCGACGCGCTCGACGACCATCCCAGGCTGCGGGTCTGCTTCGACACCTGCCACGCCTTCGCCGCCGGCTACGACCTCTCCCGGGCCGACACCGCCGGCGCCGCGCTGGACGAGCTGTTCTCGGTGCTCGACGGCCGGGTCGCGCTGGTCCACGCCAACGACTGCGCCGAGCCGCTCGGCGCCCACCGCGACCATCACGCGCCGATCGGCGCCGGCCAGATCGGCATGGCCGGGTTCAGCGCGATCCTCGCCCATCCCGGGCTGGCCGACCTGCCGGTGCTGATCGAGACCCCTGGCAGCAGCGAGGAGCGCGCCGCCGACGTGGCCCGCCTGCGGGCGATGGCCGCGGCCTCCCGGCCGGCCGGCACCTCCACTGCGGCCGGCACCTCCACTGCGGCCAGGGCCTCTGGGGCGGCCGGCACCGCCCCGGTGCCTCCGAGCGCTACAGCGGGAGGTTGACCGAGCCCGACCAGACCCGCAGCTGGGTGACCAGGCTGTCCCACAGCCCGGTCACCAGCAGCAGGCCGATCACCATCAGCATGCCGCCGCCGGCCAGCTCGAAGACCCGGAAGCGGCGGCGCAGGGCCGGGAAGCGGCCGACCGCGCCCCGGAACCCGAGCGCGGCGATCACGAACGGGACCCCGAGGCCGAGCGAGTAGACGAACAGCAGCAGCGCGCCGCGCCGCAGCCCGCCGCCGCCCGCGGCTGTGAGCCCCAGGACCGCGCCGAGCGTCGGCCCGATGCAGGGCGTCCAGCCGAAGCCGAAGGCCATGCCGAGCGGGAGCGCGCCGGCCAGGCCCGCCGGGATGCGGTCGTAGCGCAGGCGCCGCTCGCGGTACATGAAGGCCGGCTTGACCACGCCGGCGAGGAACAGGCCCATGGCGATCACGCCGGCGCCGGCGACGCGGGTGACCACCGCGTGGTGGGCGAACAGCCAGGAGGTGAGCGCCCCCAGGGTCGCGCCGAGGGCGACGAACACCAGCGAGTAGCCGAGCACGAACAGCCCAACCCCGGCCAGCAGCCGGCGGAGCTGACCGCCGCCGCGGCCCACCTCCCGCCCGGAGACGCCCGAGACGTACGACAGGTAGCCAGGGACCAGCGGCAGCACGCACGGCGACGCGAACGAGATGAACCCGGCGGCGGCCGCCACCGGCATCGCCAGCAGCAGGTTCCCGTTGGCGACCAGCTGCTGCGCCTCGACGCCGGCGCTCATGGCAGCAGCGGCCGCAGCGCCGCCTCGATCTCGGAGGCGACCACCGGCCCCTCGGCGCGGGCTCGGATGATCCCCTGACGGTCGATCACCAGCAGCCAGGGCTCGCTCTTGAGGCCCCAGTCCACGTAGAGCGGGGCCGGCTTGTCGGTCTGGCGGCCGGGGTAGATCTCGACGTGGACGAAGTTGGCGCGGCGCTTGCCGAGCTTGTCGAAGACCTGCATCTGCTCGTCGACCACCGGCCCGCACATGCGGCTGGCGCACAGCAGCGGGGTCGCGAAGCTGAGCACGGTCGGCTTGCCCGAGGCGAGCGCGTCGTCCAGCGAGATGTAGTGCATCGGGCAGACCGGCTCGCGGGTGCAGACCTTGGCGGCGGCCGCCGGCGTGGTCGCCACCGGGGACGGGCCTGGGCGCGCCCTGGTCCCGACCTGCGAGACCACCTGCTGACTGACCGCCAGGGTTCCCTGCCCCGCCGCCCGCTGGCTGGCAACGTCGACCAGGGCGGCGCCCACCCAGTTGCCGGGTTGCGGGAGGTCGATCTCGGCGACGTAGAAGCCCTTCAGCTCGCTGCGCGGCGAGCGGTCCCTGGTCGCGTCGTATGCGCGCATGTCGAGCCAGCGCGCCGTGAACGGGCCGAGCGCCTTGCTGGTCTGGTCTCTGGCGAAAAAGACCTCGGGAGTGGCGCGCTCGACCAGCGCGTTGGTCGCTCCCGCCAGGCCGAACGCGAAGCGGCTGCGGCCGACCGGGAGCTGGCTCTGCGCGCCAAGGATCGACAGCTGCGGCGCGCCGGCGACCAGAGCGCGCAACGACCCTTCGGGAGCGTTCGCCGCCGTGCCGCCCGCGGCGCCACCGGGGTTGTTGGCGCCGCAGGCGACCAGCAGCTCGGCCGCGGTGAGAGAACCCGCGGCCAGCGCCGCCCAGCGCAGGAGCTCTCGGCGCGAGAGCTGGGCGGCGCCGACCGGCGCGCCCACCAGCGGGCCCGGGCGCCCGACTCGCCTTGCACGCTGGTGGTGAATTCGTCGGTCGGTCGTTTCAGTCATCTGCTTCCTTGTGGTCGGGATCCGGGAGTGGCTCGGGCTATTTCTCGGGCTATTTCTCGGGCTATTTCAGGTTGCCGACCAGCCGTGAGCAGTTCCAGACCGGCGGTGGGGAGGTATCGGCCGGGTCGACGCCGAAGTCCAGCAGCATCGAGTGCGCCAGCACCCGCGGCGCCGAAAGCGACTGGCAGTGGGCCCAGCGCATCTCCGGCTCGGTGCCGTAGCGGAGGATGCCGACCGAGAAGTTCGGGTCGGCCTGGTCCGCGCCGAACTCGGACGCGAAGCCGAGGTCGTGCCGGAGCTTGTCGACGTTGGCGGCGCTCCCGGTGAGGAAGGTCCAGCCGTTCCCGGTGTTGTAGGTGTTCGACCAGGCCTTGAGCACGGCAGGGGTGTCGCGCGAGGGGTTCGCGGTGATGGTGTAGAAGTGCATGTCCCTGCCCATGCGACCGCCGAAGAACTTCTGCAGCGTGGCGAGGTTCTCGGAGACCTTCTTGGAGCTGGCGGCGGTGTCGGAGCCGGTGTTGATGAACGTCAGCACGACCTTCTTGTCCTTGACCAGGTCGTCGTAGAAGCGGACCGACTTGC
The DNA here is from genome assembly GCA_040414855.1 of Actinomycetota bacterium. Taxonomy (GTDB): domain Bacteria; phylum Actinomycetota; class CALGFH01; order CALGFH01; family CALGFH01; genus DASVXQ01. The sequence goes on along the minus strand of JBEDUQ010000049.1, from coordinate 1,615 downwards.
CGTCCTGGGTCACCAGCGGCACGTTCGGCAGGTGCCGCTGCTGGAGCATCGCGCGGGCCGACTGCGGGCCGCTGGACGCCAGCGGCCGGAACCGGTGCGTGGCGGCTCCGAAGATCCCGCGCTCGCGGACCGCGAGCACGCCGGCGCCCGCCACCAGCGGCGCGCTGCCGAGCGCCGCGAGCATCTTGCGTCTGCTCATGCCTTCCATGGCTTCATCCACCTTCGTGTTCGTCCTCGGCTGCTCGTCCTCGGCTGCTCGTGAGTCACCGGCGTGTCCGTCAGGGCTTCTTGTTGTTGTCGCCGACGTCCTGAACGTCCCAGAGCAGCATCATCTGGTGGTCCTCGTGGACGGTGTTGTGGCAGTGCAGCGGGTAGCCGCCCTTGAAGTCGCGGAACCGCATCAGGACCTCGATCGACTCGCCGTGCTGGAGCTTCATGACGTCCTTGCGCGAGAACTCCACGTTCCCGGGGTTGACCGGCACGCCGTTGCGGCTGAGGATCCGGTGCTCCTCGAGGTGGATGTGGACGGGGTGCATCCAGTCACCGGCGGAGTTGACGATGATCCATTTCTCCGCCGTGTTCTTCTGTGCGGTCAGGCGGAACTGGGTGCAGTCCATGAACTTGCCGTTGATTTCCCAGCCACCCATGCCGCGCTCGAACTTGAAGGTCCGGGTGATGCGCGGGGTGACGTTGCTGATGTCGGGCAGGCTGATCGGCGCGAACACCGCGTCGTTCGGGCCCGCGGGCACGTGCGGGAACGACACCGGCTCGGGGTCGAAGCTGTTGTCGACCACGGCGCCGCCGGTCAGCCGGAACTCGAGCAGCTGGTGCCCCTGGCCCGCCGGCACCAGGCCGCCGGCCTCGCCGATGTTCTTTTCGGGACCGCGGCCGTCGGTCTGGATCAGGCGGTCCTCCAGCCGGATCCGGGACGGGTTGCCGAACCGCGCGGCGATCTTGCCGAAGTCGAAAATGGCCTCGAAGCGCTCCGCGACGCCGATGCGGTGGTTGAGGGTCTCGATCGGCCGCGGCAGCAGGTTGCCGTCGTTGGCGATGACCCAGAAGGGGATCGACTGGCTGAGGTCGTCAGGATTGGTCAGGAACAGGTCGTAGAACCGCGACGGGCCGAAGTCCAGGATCCGGAACCGGTAGCGGCGCTTCTGGACCTCGAAGAACGGCTGGATGTTGCCGTTGACCAGGAACTGGTCGCCGAGCAGCCCGTCGGTGTTGAAGGTGTCGAAGGCCAGCAGGCCGGTGGTCGGGTCGAAGCTGCGGTCGGCGAGGCCGAGCGGGATGTCGAACTCGGGGAAGCTCGGCAGATGCAACCCGGTGTTCTCGTTGCCGGTGTCGAAGTCGTTGAAGTTGAGCCAGATGCCGACCAGGCCCTTGTAGGTGTTCTCCGCGGTGTGGTCGACCCGGTGGTCGTGATACCAGAGGCCGCTGAGCGTCTCCTGGACGTTGCCGTTGGGCGGGTTGGTCGATCCCCAGCCGGCGTACTGCATGTTGTAGAAGTAGTCGTAGTACTGGCCGCGGAAGAAGAACCGCTGCTGGACCGGGTCGCAGGGCCCGCCGTCGCTGTCGGGCGCGGAGTGGAAGTTGTGCAGGTGCGTGGAGACCT
>JBEDUQ010000048.1:0-12163 GCA_040414855.1 Actinomycetota bacterium | reverse complement strand
GGCGAGGGCGGTCGCTCGACCCCAGCCGATGACGGCGACCAGCGGCGTTCGAGGAGCCTGGTCGCCTCGGCCTGCGGGTCGGGCGCGGCGTGGTCGCCGAGCAGCTCCAGCAGGACGGCCCTGGCGGTGGGGCGGTGGTCGGGCCGCTTGTCCATGCTGGCCTCGACCAGCTCGCGGAGGCGGCCGTCGAGGCCCTCCAGGTCCGGCGGTTCGTGGGTGATGCGGTAGGCGAGCTCCACGATCGTGCCCTTGCCGAACGGTCGCCGGCCGGTGCCCGCGTAGGCCACCAGCGAGCCCCAGGTGAACACGTCCACCGCCGCGCTCACCGGCCCGTGCCCGAACTGCTCCGGGGCCATCCACGCCGGCGTGCCCATCAGCTGGCTGGTGGCCGCGGTGGTCGCGTCGAGCGCGCGGGCGATGCCGAAGTCGATCACCTTGGGACCGAAGTACGACAGCAGCACGTTGCTCGGCTTGAGGTCGCGGTGGACCACACCGGCCCCGTGGATCGCGGTCAGCGCGGCCGCCATGCCGACCGCCAGGCCCTCCAGGTCGGTGGCGGTCAGCCCGCCGCTGCCGGCCACGGCATGGTCCAGCCGCACACCGTCGACGTACTCGGTCACCAGGTACGGCACCGGGCCGTCCAGGTCGGCGTCGAGCACCCTGGCGGTGCAGAAGCCGACCACCCGTCGGGCGGCCTCCACCTCGCGCCGAAACATGCGCAGGAACGCCGCGTCGCCGGCCAGCCCCGGCCGGACGACCTTGACCGCCACCCGCGGCTCGTCCCCCCGGCGGGCGAGAAAGACCGTGCCCATCCCGCCGGCGCCCAGGCGGCCGAGGATCTCGTAGGGCCCGACCCGTTCGGGCATCGAGCGTGCGGCTGGAGGCTGCTCAGGGGGTGGGTCGGTGGACGACGCAGCCGTGGGCGGCTCGGTTTGCGATCCGAGATCTCCGGTCCCGGTGCGCTCGGCCAACCAGGCTCCCTCGTCTCACCGAGGGGACCGGCGGCCACCCTCCGGGGGAGCGGAGCGTACCACCCGTGGACGCGGCGGAGAGCGGCGCGCGATCCGTGCCAACCTCACCAACCGTCGAGCGCGAGCGTGAACCCGTGGCCGTTGAGGCAGCGCGCCTTGATGTGAGCGACCGGTCCGCAGGTCGATTCGAGGACCTGGCGGTCCAGCACCTCGGCGGGCGCGGAGCAGCCCGGTTCCGGACAGGAGATGAGCTCCGGGACGATCGTGACGTTGTCGGCGAATTCCATGTTGCGCCCCCCTCCAGCGCGCCTCCAATTCGCCTCAGGGTAGAGATGCGGCGGCGGTCGCACATGAGCATCGGCTACCCAATTGAGGGTCGGCCGGCACCGGGTCCGCCCCCGCTCAGCGCGCGGCGAACACGTCGAGCGCGTGCAGCTTCCGGTCGCGCATCGTGCCGCTGCCGGTGTGGCCGGAGTCCTCGACCACCACCAGCTCCGCGTCCGGCCAGGCGCGGGCAAGCACCCACGCGGTGTCGAGCGGCGAGCCAAGGTCGAGGCGGCCGTGGAGCAGCACCCCGGGGATGCCGGCCAGCCGTCCGGCGTCGCGGAGCAACTGGCCTTCCTCCAGCCAGGCGCCATTCGAGAAGTAGTGCGCGGCGATCCTGACGAAGGCGAGCAGGCCGTCCGGCGGCCGGTCACTGTACGCGTTCGGCTTGCCGTTGGGTTCGGTCGAGATGACCGCGTCCTCCCAAGCGCACCAGTCCACGGCGGCGCGCGCCCGGACCGACGGGTCAAGGCTCTCCATCAGGCGCGCGTAGGCGGCGATCAGGTCGCCGTCCCGGTCACCAGGCGGTAGCCCGTCGCGGAACCGCTCCCACTGCGCCGGGAAGAAGCGGCCCACACCCCGGTAGAGCCAGTCGATCTCGGACCGCCTGGTGGTGGTGACGCCGGAGATGACGATCTCGGAGACGCGCTCCGGATGGCGCTCGGCGTAGGCGAGCAGCAGCGTCGACCCCCATGAGGAGCCGGACAACAGCCAGCGCTCGATGCCAAGGTGCTCGCGCAGCCGCTCCATGTCCGCGAGCAGGTGCCCGGTCGTGTTGTGCGCCATGGCGGTCGCCGGGTCGCTGGCGTGGGGTGTGCTGCGGCCGCAGCCGCGCTGGTCGAACAGGACCACGCGGTAACGCTCCGGGTCGAAGTACTGGCGGTGCTCGGGCGTGCAGCCGGATCCGGGCCCTCCGTGCACCACCAGGGCCGGCTTGCCCACGGGATTGCCGCAGGCCTCCCAGTACACGAGGTTGTCGTCGCCGGCGTCGAGCATCCCCGTGGCGTGGGGCTCGATCGGCGGGTACAGCTCGGCCATGCCTTGGGCCTTTCGACTCGGGGGAGAATGCAACAGTGCTGTTATAATACCCGCATGACATTTCGTGCTCACATCAGCTCTGGCTCGGGGTTGCTCGGGGCATGACCGCCGGTGCTCGCATCGGCTCCGGGCCGGAGCTGCTCGGGACCCGGCTGCGCCACCTGCTCGAGCTCATGGACGGCGACGTCGCGGCGGTCTACGCCGACCTCGGCATCCAAGGGTTCCGCCCCCGGTTCGCCCCGGTCGTGCGGGTGCTCGCCGCCTCGGGCCCCAGCTCGATCCGGGACCTCGCCCGCGCCATCGGGGTGACACACTCCGCCGCGAGCCAGACCGTCGCCCAGATGGCCAGGCGAGAGCTGGTGACGCTCGCGCCCGGCGCGGACGCGCGCGAGCGGATCGTGCGCCCCACCGCGGCGGCCGAGCGCCTGCTGCCCCTGCTCGAAGCCGAGTCCAGGGCCACCACCATGGCCGCCGTCGAGCTCGAGCGGGAGCTGTCGTTTCCGCTCAGCCGGCTCGTCGACGAGGCGCTCGACGCCCTGCGCCGGCGGCCGATGTGGGACCGGATCGCCGCGGCCGCGCCCGATTTGGCCGGCCGGGCGCGTGACGGCCGATGGCACCATGGTGTCGCGGGGCCGTCCACCACCGAGGAGGCGACTGGTGACCGATGAGGAGGTCCGCGAGCTGCTCGCGGCGGCGAAGGTGATCGCCGTGGTCGGGCTGTCGGCCAACGCCGACCGGCCGAGCAACCAGATCGCCTGGTACCTGAGCCACAAGGGCTATGACCTGTACGGCGTCAACCCGTTCCTGGAGGGCGAGGAGGTGGACGGCGTCCCGGTGGTCGCGCGGCTCGACCAGGTGCCCGAGCACATCGACGTCGTCGACGTGTTCCGCCGCGCCGAGTACACCCGCGACGTCGCACGCCAGGCAGTCGAGGTCGGCGCCGGCGCGCTCTGGCTCCAGCTCGGCGTCCACAGCCAGGAGGCGCGCTCGGTCGCCGAGGCCGCCGGCCTCGCCTACGTCGAGGACCGCTGCATCAAGGTCGAGCACTCCCGCCTCCTCGGCCCCCGCGCACGGCGCGGATAGCGGAGGTATCGCCGGCCGCGGCGGCCAGCGGTGTCGCGGACGTCCGGCCCCATAGGCGGCGGTTCGGGGGTCGCAGTGCCCAGGACAGCACGGTCAGGGCGGTCAGGACCGCGAGCAGCCCCACCTCGCCGAGGGCATAGCCGGTGGTCAGGTGGGAGACGATCGCCCCGGTGTAGCTGAAGAAGGCGCCCGCATAGGCCCACTCCTTGAGCAGCGGACGACGCGGGACCAGCAGGGCGGCCGCGCCCAGCACCTTCCAGGTTCCCAGCAGCACCAGGAAGTAGGACGGATATCCCAGGTGCACCACCAGGTCATGGACATATGGGATGCGGGCGATGTCCCAAATGCCTCCGACTCCGAGTTCGCCGACCACCAGGATGGTGGCCAGCCAGTAGCCGACCGACCACCAGCGCCTGGAGCCGAAACGGTTGGCAATGGCCCACGGTTCGGTCGAGGTATCCATGCCGGTGTCCTTCATCGTAGGATCACTACGTGTAGCGACACTATCTATGGCCAGCAGTGTAGCATCACTACCTATGAGAGCGGAGACCTTGAAGGGCCACCTGGACGGCATCCTGCTCGCGGTCCTCGAGCCGGGGCCGCGCCACGGGTACGCCATCATGGAAGCGCTGCGGGTCCAGAGCGGCGGCCAGGTCGACCTGCCGACCGGCACGCTGTATCCCGCCCTGCACCGGCTGGAGCGGGCGGGCCTGGTGCAGGCGAGCTGGTCAGCGGCCGGTGGGCGTCGCCGCCGCGTCTACCAGCTCACGCCGGCGGGCCGGCGGGCCCTGGACACCGAGCGCAGCACGTGGCGGGAATTCTCCGCCGCTGTCACCGCCCTCCTGCGACCCGCGCCCGCGCCGGGGGCGGTGAGCTCGCCATGAGCAGGCAAGCCACGCGGGAACCAGGCGCCGGGCCCGAGGTGGAGGGCTACCTTGCCGAGGTCGCCGCGCGGTTGCCCGGCCCGCCCCGGGCCCGCGCCGGCATCGTCGCCGAGCTGCGCTCCGGGTTGCTGGACGCTCTGGACGCCCACCGGTCCGCCGGGCTGCCGCCGGCCCAGGCTGCCCAGGCGGCGATCGGCGAGTTCGGCGATCCCGCCCAGGTCGCCGACGGCTTCAGGGCCGAGCTCGCCGCCGGCCAGGCACGCCGCCTCGTCGTCACCCTGCTGGTGACCGGCCCGTTGGTCGGCCTTCTGTGGGTCGCCACGGCCGTGGCCAGCCACCTCGGCATCCGACTCGCTCTGCCCTGGCGGGCGAACGGCCTGGCGCCCGGCCTTGGCGTGGGTATCCTCCTGCTCGCCGTCGCTGTCGCGATCACCGCCTGGGCCGCGGTCCTGGGCATCGCCAGCACCGGCCGGCTCACCCGCTGGCTGCCCGTCAGGCCGCGCCGTGCGCCCGCCGTCGCCGCGGTGGCCGGGTTCGGCGCGGTGGGCGCCGACGGGCTCGGCCTGGCGCTGCTCACGGCCCAGCTGGCCGCCTTCCAGGGGAGGCTCTCCCCGGTCCCGGCCGCCGCGGCGGCAGCGGCCAGCATCACCCGGCTACTCTTCGCCGGGCGCGCCGCGCGCCACTGCCTCGCCATCCGCGCGACCCTGACCTGACCGCGACCCGACCAGCCCCGCCGCGCCACGGGGCGGTGGTCGCCACAACCTCGAAGACCAGGAGGCGACGTGCCGATGCGAGCGATCGTCGTGGACCCGTCGGCGCCCGCCGCTCTGCGCCTGGCCGATCTTCCCGAGCCGGTGGCCGGACCAAGCCAGGTCCTGGTCGAGGTGCACCACGCCTCGCTGAACCACGGGGACCTCAACGACGCCCGCTCCGGCCGGGTGGCGCCGGGTGAGGTGCTGGGGTCGGATGCCGCGGGCGTCGTGGTGCGCGCCGCGGCCGATGGCGGGGGGCCAGCGGCGGGCACCCGCGTGGTCGCCTTGGCGCCGGGAGCCTTCGCCCAGCGCATCGCGGTCGAGGCCGCGGCGATGGCCGAGGTCCCGCCCTCGGTCGATCTGGCCCAGGCGGCGGCGTTGCCGGTGGCCGGTGTCGCCGCGTTGCGGGCGCTGCGTGCCGCCGGCGCGGTCCTCGGCAAGCGCGTGCTGGTCACCGGCGCATCCGGCGGGGTCGGTCGGTTCGCCGTGCAACTGGCCGCGCTGGCAGGTGCGCAGGTCATCGCCTCGGTGGGCTCTGCAGCCCGCGGCGAGGGCCTGGCCAAGGCCGGCGCCGACGAGGTGGTGGTTGGTCTGGACGGCGTGGACCGGCCGGTCGACTTGGTCCTGGACAACGTCGGCGGCCCGCAGTTGGTCACGGCATGGGAGCTGCTGGCGCCGGGCGGCAGTGTGCAAAGCATCGGCTGGGCCTCTGGCGAGCCAGCCGTGTTCCCGCCGTACTCGACGATCGGACCGCCCAAGTCGTTGACCTCGTTCCTCAACGCTGGCCAGGTGGGCGCCGAGCTGGCCACCCTCGTGCAGCTTGTCGCGGCGGGCCGGCTCGCTGTTGAGATCGGCTGGCGTGGCCCGTGGGAGCAGGCGACCCAGGCGGCTGAGGCGCTGCTCGGGCGGCGGGTGAACGGCAAGGCAATCCTGGAGAGCAGGCCCGCGGTCAGGCGAGGCCGCGGATGGCGACGGCCGGTGGGCGGCGGCCGATGATCGCCTCGGTCATGCGCAGCGCGCGGACGGTGGGGGCGACCTCGTGGACGCGGACGATGCTGGCCCCGTTCATGACGCTGACGACCGCCGCGGCGAGGCTTCCCTCCAGCCGCAGCTCCAGCGGCGCGTCCAGCGTCTCGCCGATGAAGTCCTTGTTCGACAGCGCGACCAGCACCGGGTATCCGAGGGTGGTCAGCTCGCGCAGCCGCCTGGTCAGCTCCAGCGAGTGGTACGTGTTCTTGTGGAAATCGTGGCCGGGGTCCACCACGATGCGCTCCGCCGGCATCCCGCGCTCCAGGGCGACCCGGGCCCGCGCGGCGAGAAAGGTCCGGACGTCGGTGACCACGTCCCGGTAGGCGATCCGGTGGGGCCGGGTCCGGGGAGGCCCGCCGGTGTGCATCACGACCAGCGCGCCTCCAGCCTCCGCGGTGGCGGTCGCGACCTCCGGGTCATGCAGGCCCGAGGGGTCGTTGATCACGTCCACGCCGGCGGCCAGCATGCGCCGCGCAACGTTCGCACGGAAGGTGTCGACCGAGATCACCGCGTCGGTCCTGGGCCGGAGCGCCTCGACCACCGGCAGCACCCGGCGCAGCTCCTCGGCCTCGTCGACCTCGGGGCCGGGGCCGCCCTTCACACCGCCGATGTCGAGCCAGTCGGCGCCTTCGGCCAGGGCGCGGTCCGCCGCCGCCAGCGCCGCGTCCAGCGCGAAATTCACGCCCCGGTCGTAGAACGAATCCGGGGTGCGGTTGATGATCGCCATGACCGCGACCTCTCGCGAGAAGTCGAAGGTCCGGCGCCCGAACGTCCGGCGCATGGCACCATCATGCTGCAAGCGACGGATTGGAGGCGCATGAACGCTCGGGTCGAGGAGCGGGTGGCGGTCGCCGCCCCGCCCGACGTGGTCTGGGAGGCGCTCACCGACTGGGAGGGCCAAGCGGACTGGATGGTGCTCACCACGGTGACCGTCGAGCCCGGAGGCCACCGTGTCGGCGAGCGGCTGGAGGCCTTCACCCGGATCGCCGGCGTCGGCTTCCGCGACCCCATGGAGGTCACCCGCTGGGAGCCCCCGCACCGCGTCGACGTCACGCATCTCGGCAGGGTCGTCCGCGGCGTTGGGATCTTCACCGTCGACCCCGCGCCCGGCGGCGCGTGGCTCGCGTGGGTCGAGGACCTCGACCTGCCGTGGGGCCGGTTTGGAGCGTCGGGATTCCGTGTCGTCCGCCCCGCGTTCCAGATCATGCTGCGCCGTAGCTTGCGACGGCTCGGGCGGCGGGTCGAGGCTCGCCAGGTTCGACCGCTCCCGCACGGGTAGGATCTGCTGCCGCGAACGGCGATCAGGACCAGGGTCGGCCACCACCGGAGGCACGTATGGACAACCTGCTGCGCGGGGGGCGGGGTCGACCCCTGCACCCGGCGCTCGTGCACTTCCCGATCGCGCTCTACCCGACCAGCCTGGTCTTCGACGGGCTGTCGTACCTGGCCATGGACGGGAACCCGTTCGTCAGGGGCGCGTTCGCGCTGCTCGCCCTCGCCCTGGTCATCTCGGTCGCCGCGGTCGTCACCGGGTTCGCCGACTTCCTGCGGATCCCGGCCGGAGGCCGGGCGTGGCGGCTCGCGGTCACCCACATGACCCTGCAGCTGGTGACCGCCGGCCTGTTCCTCGCCGACGAGATCCTGCGGGCCCGCGACCTCGACGTCACCACCACCCCGATCGGCCCGGTCACCCTCAGCATCGTCGGTGTCGTGACCCTCTCCTTCGGCGTCCTGCTCGGCAGCGACCTGGTCTACCGCCACGGCCGCCGCGTCGAGGAGCTCCCCGACCAGGACCAGGCTCTCGAGCCGGGTCCCGACGACCCCCCGCCCCAGCCCCTCGACGAGAGCCCCGCCCGCCCGTAGGGTCCGTGCCGCGGCAGCGGGTGGAGGGTCGCGCGGCCGAGGTGCCACGGGGGAGGCCGCGCGGCCGTAGCTCGGACGCTGGAGGCCGCCCGGTCGGGGAGCCGGCGCCGAAGCCGGTGACTGGTCCGGGTCGCCCAAGCCTGTAGGCGCTCGCTAGACGAAGTCGCCGAGGTCGTCGGCTTCGAACGGGATACCCTCGGCTCGGGCCAGCCATTCGAGCGACGACAGCACGCGGCCGAGCGCCAGCACCGCGCTGGCGGGGTCGATGGTCGGCGCCAGCAGGCGGCGGTACTGGTCGGTGAAGCCCTCCGGCAGGTCCTCCAGGGTGGCGACGGTCTTGAGCGCGTGGCCGGCGTCGCGGTAGGCGATCCGGCGGATCAGACCGATGACCAGCGCGGCGAGCAGCGCGGCCTCCTTGACCGCCAGCAAGGCGCCCGGCAGGTCGCCGGCCAGCTCGTCGGCGCGCGCCCTCGCCTCCCATGCCGCCATCTGCGCCAGGTCGTACCCGGCGGCCGCAAGGAACGTGTCGGCCGGCGTGGCTGCGACCGCCTCCTGGTGCCGGTCCCGCAGCTTCTTGAAGAAGTCGGTCGGGTCGTAGAGCGGCAGGTGGTGCAGGTACTGGTCGGCGGCCAGGGGCCACAGCGGCCCGACCTCGCCGGCCTCGTCCAGGTAGACGTCGGCGGGGATCGCGACCACGTCGATCACCAGCCCGCGGTAGCGCAGGGCGCGCGCCGGGATGTCGACCTCCTCGCCGGTCGTGACGACCGACACCTCGAGGTCGGTCGCCTCGCGCTCGCCCGCCCCGTGGCCACCGTGGCCGTCCCGGCGCGCTCCAGGTCCGTGCAGGCCGACGGCGAGGATCGCCTGCTGCCCGTGCGTCACCAAAAGGCGCTCGGCCAGGTCTCTCGCGGCGTCGGTCGCCAGGTCATTGCTCACGCCGCGGACGATACCGGACTCTGCCGCCCGACCGCCCCCCCGCGGGTAGGAACCCCGGCCACGATGGTCAGCGGTCCTCGGCGGGGGTGGCGAGCGCGCGGTAGCGGGACATCCATTCGCGGTTGAGGGCGTCGGATTGCCTGGCGCTCCGGGCGCGGACGGGGAGGTCCGCGGGGGCGTCGATCCCGAGGAAGTCGAGGGCACGGCGGGTGGTGCCGATCTTGTCGGCGACCAGGTCCTCGTAGCGGATGCCAATGGGCACGAAACCATGGGTCTCGAACCAGTGGCGCCACCCCTCGCGACCCTCCGTGGCCGCCCGAACGAGCGCGTCGATCTGGTCGAAGTCGAACCGAGGCGTCGTCGACGGCTGTCCGTCGCCCGCCGCCCACACATCGGTCTGGAGCGCCTTCGACCAGGACACTGCCTGGGCGACCACGTCTTCGCGCCAGATCCACACGCAGCGCAGGTTGGGGAACTGCCGCTCGAGCAGCTGGCGGTCGTCGAGGCCCCCGCCGCCGGGCAGCTCCCTCAGCTTGCCGAGGAGGTCGGGAAGGTAGCCGTACATCACCTTGGCGGCGAACACCCCGTTGGGTGTCGACCCCTGCTCGATCGCCGCCCGCAGGTAGTCGGAGAACGTCGAGACCCTCCAGCGCTCGGACCAGAAGGGCTCGTCGCCGCGCCAGAAATATTCCTCGGGCCGGCCGGCCAGCCCGGTGCTGGCCAAAAGGCCGCACAGCAACGAGGTGCCGCTGCGCGGCGTCCCGCAGACCAGGTACGACGTCGTCGGAGTCGGGCTCACGGAGGGGTTCACCATCCGAATCGTCTGAGGTCGCCGGTGGGCCTCGGTAGGATGAGCGCCCTGGGCTCGAGATGGGTTGGATCGACCGAACGGGGGTTACCAGGTGGAGGTCGACGCGATCATCGAGATTCCAAAGGGCTCTCGCAACAAATACGAGTACGACCACGCCACCGGCGCGGTCTGGCTCGACCGCACCCTGTTCACCGCCACCCAGTACCCCAGCGACTACGGGTTCGTTCCGAACACCCTCGCCGAGGACGGCGACCCGATCGACGTGCTGGTGCTGCTGGAGGAGGCGACCTTTCCCGGGTGCCACATCCACGTTCGACCGGTCGCGGTGTTCTGGATGACCGACGAGAAGGGCCCGGACGCCAAGGTGCTGTGCGTCCCGTCCCGGGACCCGAGGTGGGAGGACGTGCGGGACGTCGAGGACCTGCCCCCGCATCTGCTCGAAGAGATCGGGCATTTCTTCGACGTCTACAAGATGCTGGAGCCCGGTAAGCGCACCGAGACCCGGGGATGGGACCGCGCCGAGAAGGCCGCCATGGTCATCGACGACGCGCGGCGGCGCTTCGAGGGCTCGTCGAGTGTCGGCACGGGGGAGCGGTAGCCGGCGCGGATCATCCTCGCCAGCAGGACGTCACCGGTCCTGGGCGTGATCAGGCGGCTGCCGACCGCCGCGCGGAGGATACCGACCGTGCCGGTGAGCCGGCCGGCGCCGACGGCCCTGGTCGCGGCGTGACGGCCGGGGCGCTCGTCGACCGCGACCGACCACCCCCGTGAGGCGGCCGCCGCCAGGGTGGCGCGCTCGCCGGCGTCGAGGGTGGCGACCCAGCCGGCCGACCACGTGGCCCGCTCGACCTCGGTCGCGACCACGAGCGTCAGCTCGGACCGCCGGATCATCCGGTCGACCAGCCAGCGCGAGTTGAGGTCCTGAAGCTCGTCGCGGACGTCGGCGACCAGCAGGCGTGGCGGCGGGACGCACAGGACCAGGAGACCCAGCCGGCCGATCACGCAGAAGTTGATGAGGACGGAGGTGTCGAAGGAGATCGGGCTCGGCGGGAGGTCATTGGGCGGACGGGTCCGAGGCGTCGAGGTGCGATTCGGGGTCATGCCGGCTCCTCTGGAGGCGATCGAGGGGTAACCAACGCAAACCAACGGTAGATGGAGGGCGGTTTCGGGTCCATGCGTTCGGCGAGAATGTGGATAACTCACGGATAGGCACCCGGCCGCCTCGGAGGGAGCGATGGAGATGAAGCCAGCCACCGCCGTGACCACCGCGTCCCGACCCGCGAGCGACGTGGAAGCGGTCGTCGAGCGGGCGCTCGCGCAGCTCGACCTCCAACGCAAGGTCAGGCTCCTGACCGGGGCGAGCGCGTGGACGACCTATGGGGACGCGGCCATCGGGCTGCGGCCGATGGTGCTGTCGGACGGCCCGGCGGGCGTCCGCGGCCAGGCCTGGGACGAGCGCGACCCCTCGATCAACCTGCCTTCCCCGACGGCGATGGCCGCGAGTTGGGACGAGCGGCTGGTGGGGCGGCTCGCCGGGCTGCTCGCGGCCGAGGCGCGGCGCAAGGGCGTCGACGTGGTCCTGGCGCCGACCGTGAACCTCCACCGCACGCCGCTGGGCGGGCGCCATTTCGAGTGCATGTCCGAGGACCCGCTGCTCTCCGGGCGCCTCGGCACCGCCTACGTGCGCGGGCTGCAGGATCACGGCATCGGCGCGACCGCCAAGCACTACGTGGCGAACGACTCGGAGACCGACCGGTTCACCGTCGACGTCCGTGTCGATGAGCGCACGCTGCGTGAGCTGTACCTGGCGCCGTTCGAGCGGATGGTCGTCGACGGCGGGGCCTGGCTGGTGATGGCGGCCTACAACGGCGTCAACGGCGCGACCATGACCGAGAGCCCGCTGCTGGCCGAGCCGCTCAAGGGCGAGTGGGGCTTCGACGGGGTGGTGGTCTCGGACTGGGTCGCGGTGCGCTCGACGGTGGAGGCCGGCGCAGAGGCCTGCGACCTCGCCATGCCAGGCCCGGACGGGCCGTGGGGGAAGGCCCTGGTGGCCGCGGTTCGTGACGGCCGCGTGGCCGAAGCCGCGATCGACGACAAGGTCCGGCGGCTGCTCCGCCTCGCCGCGCGGGTCGGCGCGCTCCAAGGCGCCGAGCCGGCCGTGCGTGCGCCGGTGGCGCCCAGCGGGCCGGGCGGGGCCAACACGGCGGCGGGTGCCGAGGAGTTGGTTCGGGAGGCGGCGGCAGCCGGGATGGTGCTGGTCCGGAACGAGGGTGGGCTGCTGCCGCTGCGGGCGGGGGAGTTGCGGCGGGTGGCGGTGGTGGGACCGAACGCGGCGGTGGCGCGGACGCAGGGGGGCGGGAGCGCGGGGGTGTACCCGACCTCGACCTCCAGTCCGCTGGACGGGCTGCGGCGGGCGCTGGGGCCCGCCGTCGAGGTCGCGTACGCGCCGGGCCCGGTGGTGGGCTCGCGGCT
>JBEDUQ010000047.1:0-4591 GCA_040414855.1 Actinomycetota bacterium | reverse complement strand
ACGGCGTCCTGGGCACACCCGGCTGCGCGAACACCTTGAAGCGGGTGCCGGAGTTCCCGAACGCCCACGACGGCAGCTCGATCCGCTGCTGCCGCAGCGCCTCCTTGACCGTGGCGGGATCAGTCATCGTGCCTACCTGCTTCCTCTCGTGCCGCGCTGGTCATCGGAGGTGGAAGACCTCCTCCAGCGGCCGTGAGCGCCCCGCGCATCTCCGGCCACACCGCCCGGTGCCGCTCACGGTACTCGGCCAGCCGGTCCTTGCGGACCTGGAGCAGGAAGCACACTCGCCGCATCGCCACCTCACCTCGGCTGGACGCCCGTTGGGTGTGGCCCCCGTGGGGCGTGGCCCACACAGGGTGTGGCTCGCCGGACCGGGCCACACCCTGGACGCCGCTCGGAATCCCCTAGAAGTTGAACTGGTCGATGTTGGACTTGTCGAAGACCTGGGGCGGGCCCAGGAGGATCTCGCCATTCTCGCCGATCGTCTTGGTGCCCAGCTCGCCGGCCTTGAAGCTCTCGCCCTGCTTGCCGGTGATCTGGCCGGGACGCGAGCGACGCGGCCGCGTAGGCGGCCAGGTAGCCGAGCTTGCCAGGGTCCCACAGCTCGAACGCCTGGACGGTGCCGTTCTGGACGAACTTGCGCATCTGGTTCGGGGTGCCGAGGCCGGTGAGCGCGACCTTGCCCTTGAACGACGAGCCGCTGAGGTAGCGCGCGGCGGCGGAGATACCGACGGTGGTGGGCGAGATGATCCCCTTCAGGTTGGGGTAGGCCTGGAGCAGCCCCTGCGCCTGCTGGAACGAGGTCTGGTCGTCGTCGTTGCCGTACGCGACCTTGACCAGCTTCATGTTCTTGTACTGGTCCTTCTTCAGCTCGTCGCGCATGAACTTGATCCAGGTGTTCTGGTTGGTCGCGTTGGCGGTCGCGGACAGGATGGCGATCTGGCCGGTGTAGTTGAGCTGCTTGCCGAGCAGCTGCACCTCGCTGCGGCCGATGTCCTCGGCGGTGGCCTGGTTGACGAACAGCGTGCGGCCGTCGGGGGCGGTGTCGGAGTCGAAGGTGACCACCTTGACGCCCTGGGCCATCGCCGCCTTGAGCGCCGGCACGATCGCGTTGGGGTCGTTGGCGGACACCACGATCGCGTCCTGCCGCTGCTGCGCCAGGGTGTTGATGTAGGAGACCTGCGACGAGGCGCTCGCGTCGGAGGGGCCGACCTCCTTGTACTCGCCGCCGAACTCACCGATCGCCCGCTTGCCGCCGTTGTCCGAGATCGTGAAGTAGGGGTTGTTCACCTGCTTGGGAAGGAACGCGATCTTGAGCCCTTGCTTGATCGGGGCGTTCGGGTTGGCCTGGCCGCTCGCCGCGGTGGTGGCGGTGGCGCCACCGCTCGAGTTCTTGGTCGTGCCGCCGCAGGCGGCCAGCAGGAGCACGCAGGCGACGGCCAGTGCCAGCTGGGCGGTCCGCCTGTGACGTCTCACCGAAGCTGCCGGTTGCATGGTGCGATGTCCTTTCTCTCGGCGCCGCGACGCGGCGCGGTCGGGCTCGGTCCCGGGCTCAGGCGCCTCCGGCCGGCTCTGCTGGTGCTCCGGGTGGCGCGCGACGCGGGCGCAGCGCCCGTGCGGCCGCCCGGACGGCGCTGGGGGCGACCACGCTGCCGATCAGCAGCAGCCCGGTCACCACGTTGAGGGTGTCGTTGGAGACGTCGTTGAGGATCAGCGCGTTGCGGACCCCGCCGAGCAGGAAGACCGCGGCCACCACGCCGGCGAGGGTCCCCTTGCCGCCGAAGATCGACACGCCGCCGAGCAGCACCGCCGCGACCACGGCCAGCTCCAGGCCGGTGCCGTTGTCGGCGCGGGCGCTGGCGAACCGAAGCGTGTCGACGATCCCGGCGAGCCCCGAGACCGCGCCGCTCAGCACGAACAGGATCAGCTTGGTCCGCTTGACGCGGAGACCGGAGAAGAAGGCCGTCTCCTGGTTGGCGCCGATCGCGAACACCGCCCGGCCGAATGGGGTCGCGTGCAGCAGCAGCCCGAACAGCACCGCCAGCACGGCGTAGAGCACGATCGGGTAGGGGATGTGGGTGCCCGGGATCGGGCTGCTGCCGTACCTGGTGTACTTGGCCGGGAAGTCGGCGACCGCCTGGTCGCCGAGCACCACGAACGCGAGCCCCCGGTACAGGGCCAGGGTGCCGATCGTCACCGCCAGCGACGGCAGGCCGAGCCGGGTGACCAGCAGGCCGTTGCAGAGGCCGGCGACCGCGCCGACCAGCACGACGGTCGGGAAGATCACCTCCAGCGCCCAGCCGTGGTTCCAGAGGAAGCCGATCAGCGCGCTGGACAGGCCGAGGACCGATGCGATCGACAGGTCGATCTCGCCGGCCACGATCACCAGCGTGAGCGGCAGCGACATCAGCGCGATTTCGCCCACGTCCAGGCCCAGGTAGAACAGGTTCGAGCCGCTGAGGAAGCCCGGCTCCGCCAGGCTGCCGCCGACGATCACCGCCGCCAGCAGCACCACCAGCGCGCTCTCCCAGCGCAGCAGCCGCCGCACCCCGCCGCGCTGGTCCCGCGGCGCCCCGCCGCGCTGGTCCGGCCGCGCCCCGCGCCTATTCGGGCGCTCCTCAGCCGCCATCGCGCACGCTCCGCTGCCGCAGGGCCGAGGCCACCCGCAGGCCGATCAGCCGGTCGAGGGCGATGGCGCCGATCAGCAGCGAGCCGGCGATCGCCTGGAGCCAGAACGACGGGACCCGCAGCACCACCAACGCGCTGCCGATGGTCGACAGCAGCAGCGCGCCGAGCGCGGCGCCGACCACCGAGCCGCTGCCGCCGAAGATCGCCACCCCGCCGACCACCACCGCCGCGATCACCTGGAGCTCGAAGCCGGTCCCGGCGGCGGCGTCCACGGTCCCGAAGCGGGCCGTCCACAGCGCTCCGGCCAGACCGGCGATCGCGCCGCTGGCGATGAACGCGGCCAGCACGCGGCGCCCGACCGGGATGCCGGCGAGCACCGCGGCGTCGGGGCTGGAGCCGATCGCGTACAGCTCGCGGCCGCAGCGGTAGGAGCGCAGCACCCAGGTGGCCCCGGCGACCACCACCACGGTCACGATCGCCAGGTACGGGACCCCCAGCACTCGCCCGCTGCCGAGGTTGAGCAGGCCGTCGGGGAGGTCCTCGGCGTTGACCTGGCGGCCGCCGGCGAAGGCGTAGTCGACGCCGCGCACCACGTACAGGGTCCCGAGCGTGACCACCAGGCTCGGTACCTTCGCGGCCGAGGTGACCAGCCCGTTGACCGCTCCGCAGACGACGCCGATGAGCACGCCGACCAGCAGCGCCGCCACGATCGGCAGCCGCGGGTGCACCACGAACAGGTTGCCGCTGACGAACGCGCTGAGCCCAAGCACCGAGCCGACCGACAGGTCGACGTTGCGGGTGATCACCACCAGCGTCTGGCCGACCGTGAGCAGCGCGACGATCGAGGCGTTGAGCAGCAGGTCCCGGATGCTCTGGGCGCCCACGAAGCGCGGGTTGTCGGCGGCGGTGACGACGATCACCACCGCCAGCGCGGCCAAGAGCCCCAGCTCGCGGAAGCGCAGCACGTTCTCGACCAGCCGGCTGGCCCGGCGGGCGCGCTCCTCGGCGGCCCGCCGCCGCTCGCGCTCCGCGGCGAGGCTCACCGCGACGCCCCGCTCGAGGTCCCGGCGACGCCCGTCGCGCCGCCGCTGCCGGTGGCGGCGAACATGACCCGCTCCTCGGTGGCCTGGTCGCGGGACAGCTCGGCGCTGAGCCGGCCCTCGTGCATCACCAGCACGCGGTCGGCCATGCCCAACACCTCGGGCAGCTCGGAGGAGAGCATCAGGATCGCGACGCCCTGCCCGGCCAGGTCGGAGAGCAGGCGGTGGACCTCGGCCTTGGTGGCGACGTCGATGCCCCGGGTCGGCTCGTCGACGATCAGCACGCTAGGGCGGCGCGCGAGCCACTTGGCGAGCACCAGCTTCTGCTGGTTGCCTCCGGACAGCGCCGACGCCGGGTCGCCGAAGCGCGACAGCTTGAGGCGCAGCCGCGCGGCCCAGTCCTCGGCCAGCCGGCGCTCGTCGGCGCCGCGGATGAATGGGCCGCGCCGCAGCCGCCCGAGCGAGGCCAGGCTGGCGTTGCGGGCGACCGACAGCTCCATGACCAGGCCTTGGGCCCGCCGGTCCTCGGGAACGTAGCCGACGCCGGCCGCCATCGCCGCGGTCGGCGAGGCCGGCGGGAGCCGCTGGCCCTCGACCAGCACCTCGCCGGCGTCGCGACGATCGATGCCGAACACCGCCCGGGCCACCTCGCTGCGCCCGGCGCCGACCAGGCCGGCGAGACCGACGATCTCGCCCTGGCGGACCTCGAAGCTGACGTCGGTGAACACGCCCTCGCGGGTCAGCCGGCGCACCGACAGCGCGACCTCGCCGAGCTCGGCGGCCTGCTTGGGAAACATCGCCGACAGCTCCCGCCCGACCATGCGGCGGACCAGGTCGTCCCTGGTGAGCCCCGCGAGCTGGCCGCTGAACACCCGGCGGCCGTCGCGCATGACCGTCACCCGCTGGCAGAGCGCCAAGACCTC
>JBEDUQ010000046.1:0-4943 GCA_040414855.1 Actinomycetota bacterium | reverse complement strand
GGTCGAGCACCTCGTCCACGCGCCGTCGCGGCAGGCCGTTGCTCAGCGCCAGCCAGAGCAGGTGGTCGCGGGCTCGCCGGCCCGGATGGGTGGCGGTGGCGTCGAGCAGGGCGCCGACCTCGCGCAGCGGGCTGGCCAGCTTGCGGTAGGGCCGGCCGTTGACCAGCGCGCCGCCGGCATCGGCGGCGGCGAGCCCGAGGATCAGGCGCATCGTGGTCGACTTGCCGGCGCCGTTGGGCCCGACGAAGCCGGTCACGCGGCCCGGCGCCACGGTGAACGAGAGGCGGTCCACGGCGAGCTTGGCGCCGTAGCCTTTGGTGAGGCCGTTGACCTCGATGGTTGCGTCCATGGCCAGGACGCTAACGGCCGGGCGGCGCGATGGCGTCACGGCTTGGAGCGATCTTCCCGGCGCCCCGCCACGGTGACCGCCCGCCACGCCCATCCCCCCACGGGGTGAGGCCAGAGGTCGCCGCGAGCGGTGACGCGCGGGCAAGCCGCGCGGGAGACAATTGGTGCATGCGCCAGCTCCCCAGACCCCCAGGCTCCGCACCGGCGGGGCCCGTCGCCGGTGCGATCGCGGCGCTGGCGCGGGCGTCGGAGCGGGCGTGGGAGCGGGCGCTGGGGCGGGCCAGGCGAGTCGGGGCGAGGCTGGTCGCGGGACTCCAGTGCCCGCTGCTCTCCGCGCTGGTGCTCGGTCTCGCCGGGCTGGTCGAGACGATCCTGGTCAACGGCTCGCCGTCGACCTCGGACGGCTCGACGGCACTGCTGTTGACGCTGCTGGCGACCGTGCCGCTGGCGCTGCGCCGCGAGCGGCTGCCGCTGGCGGCCGTGATCGTGACCCTGGCCACGGTGCTGCTGCTCGGCGCCGGGATGCCGCCGACCGTCACCGGGATCGCCGCGCAGCTCTGGGTGCTCTACCTGATGGCCGCACGCTACCCGCGGAGGCTCTCATTGCCGCTTGGCCTGCCGTTCGTGGTCAACGCGCTGTCCCCGTTCGGCGGGGAGGCCGGCGCCACCAGGGCCGTGGTCCTGCTGGTGCTGGTGGCCGCGGCGCTGGCGGTCGGGGACGCGCGCCGCCTGCGGGGCAGCGCGATCGCCGAGCGCGACCGGAGCAGGCAGGCGATGATCGCCGCCCAGCGCGACCAGGCCGCCATGGCCGAGCGCGCCCGCATCGCCCGCGAGCTGCACGACGTGGTCGCACACCACGTCTCGATGATCGCGATCCAGGCCGACACCGCCCGGCTGGCCACGCCGGGCATGCCCGAGCAGGGCCGCCAGCGGCTCGAGGCCATCGGCGACACCGCCCGCGACACCATGAGCGAGCTGCGCGGCCTGCTCGGCGCCCTGCGCTCGGACGCCGGCGCCGGCGACTCAGACGGTGGGGACGGCGGGCACCCGGACGGCGTTGACGACGGCGATGGGGTTCGCGTGGGCGGCCCTGGGCTCGCCGTGGGCGCCGCGGGCCCGGCCGACTCGAAGCGCGCGCCGCAGCCGGGGCTGGACCGGCTCGACGAGCTGATCGGCGGCGCCCGCGCGGCCGGGACGCCGGTCCGGGTGGTGCTGGCCGGGCAGGTCGAGCCGCTCGCCCCCGGCGCCGACCTCGCCGCGTACCGGATCGTCCAGGAGGCGCTCACCAACGCCCGCCGCCACGCCCCGGGCGCCGAGGTCGAGGTCGAGCTGCGCTACACGGTCGGCGCCCTCCGGCTGCGGATCCGCGACAGCGGCGGCGCCGGGGCGGCCGCCGCGCCGGAGGACCCTGTCGGGCACGGGCTCGTTGGCATGCGCGAGCGGGTGGCGATCGTCGGCGGGACCCTGTGGACCGGGACCGTGGAGGGCGGCGGCTTCCTGGTCGAGGCCGAGCTTCCCGTGCGGCCGGCGCCGTGAGCATCCGCGTGCTGGTCGCCGACGACCAGGAGGTCGTGCGCGCGGGCTATATCGCGCTGCTCGACACCCAGCCGGACATGACCGTGGTCGGCAGCGCGGCCAACGGCGCGGAGGCGGTCCGGCTCTGCCGTCAGCTGCGGCCCGACGTGGTGCTGATGGACGTGCGCATGCCCGTGCTCGACGGGGTCGAGGCGACCCGCGAGTTGCTCGCGGACCAGGGCGGCGACGAGGGATGCGACGAGGGAGGCGCCGGCGGCCCGCCGCGGGTCCTGATGCTGACCACCTTCGATCTCGACGAGCACGTCTACGACGCGCTCAGCGCCGGAGCCAGCGGGTTCCTGCTCAAGGACATCGCCGCGGAGCGGCTGTTCGAGGCGGTGCGGCTGATCGCCGCCGGCGAGGCACTGCTGGCGCCGACGGTCACGCGGCGGCTGATCGTCGAGTTCGCCAGGCTGCGGCCACGGCCGCCGCGGCGGCCCGACCTGGTCCGGCTGCTGACGCCGAGGGAGACCGACGTGCTCCGCCTGGTCGCCGAGGGTCTCTCGAACGGCGAGATCGCCGAGCGCCTGGTGGTCAGCGACGAGACGGTCAAGACCCACGTCAGCCGGATCCTCGCCAAGCTCGGCCTCCGCGACCGCGCCCAGGCGGTGGTCGCCGCCTACGAGAGCGGCCTGGTCGTCCCCCGCCCGACCGGCTGAGCTCGCCGCCCTGGTTGGGCGGGGCCCGTGCTCCCCGAAGCGCCCGGCCCGAGGCCCGCCCGCCACCTGTTGGCCCGGGCCGCGCCTCGCCTCGCCTGGACCGCCCCTCCCAGACCGCCGGGGTCAGAGCGCCTGCCAGCGGGCGGCGAAGGCGGCGATCAGGTGCCAGGTCTCCTCAGGGGCCTCGACCTGGGTGAAGTGGCCAGCCCCCGGGACCAGCGCCGGCTCGACGTTGACCAGTCCGGAGGCGCGCAGGCCGTCGAGGTAGTCGTCGATCCGGCCCATCTCGCGCTCGCCCCGCAGGTAGAGGACCGGTGTGGTCACCTCGACCCCGCCGCTGGCGCGCCGGTTGTCGGCGGCGTCCCGCGGGAAGGCGCGGTACCAGCCGAACCCGGCGGCGAGCGCCGCGTCGCCCGTGTACGCCTCGGCGGCGGCCGACCGCTCCCGATCGGGGATCCTTTCCGGGTCGGGCGAGAGCACGTCGAAGAAGTAGTCGAAGTATTCCCGCTGGTGGCGCTGCACGAGCCGCTCGGGTAGCTCGGGGATCGCGTGCATGGCGAAGTGCCAGAGGTACGGGTTGCGCAGGACCTCGTCCCACGGGTCGATGCCGGGGATCGAGGTGTCCATGATCACCGCGCGCCGCAGGTCCCGGAACTCGCGCAGGTAGGCGTACGCCACCATGCCGCCGACGTCGTGGCCGACCATGGTGAGGTCGCGCAGCTCCAGCTCGACGGCGAGCTGGTGGACGGTCTCGGCGAGCTGGCGCTTGGAGCCGTCGGTCGGATCGCCGGTCGACTCGCCGACGCCCGGCAGGTCGACGGCGACCGCGCGGGCGTGGCGCGACGCCAGCGCCATCACCGGCTCCCACGTCCGCCATGACTCGGGCCAGCCGTGCAGGAACAGGAACGGCGCGGCCTCGGGATCGCCCGCCTGGACCACGTGCAGCGACGACCCCCCGACGGTCACCCGCCGGTGCCGGAGCCCATCCGCTGGAGCGCTCATCGCCGGATGCTCTCATCACCCGGCGACGCCGTGCCGGCGGCTTTCGGATCGGGCGGCGCTTGTCGGTTCCCGCATGCAGTATGGAGTCGCGCGAGGACCAGAGGTGAAGGGAGTGGATGGTGGCGTACGTCCAGCTTGGCGAGGTCCATACCTGGTACGACCAGCACGGCGACGGCGAGCCACTGGTGCTGCTGCACCCGGCGGCCGCCGACGCACGGGCGTTCAACCCCAACCTGGAGGCGCTCGCGGCGCGCTTCAGGGTGTTCACGCCCGAGCGGCGCGGCCACGGCCGCACACCCGACGTCGAGGGCCCGATCACCTTCGAGCTGATGGCCCAGGACACGATCGCGTTCATCGAGCGGAAGGTCCACGAGCCGGCGCATCTGGTCGGCATGAGCGACGGTGCCACCGTCGCGCTCTACGTCGCGGTGCGCCGGCCCGACCTGGTCCGCCGCCTGGTGGCGGTTGGCGGCGTTGCCCACCACGATGGCTGGCTGCCCGGTGCGACCGACCTCGACGAGGAGTCCGCCGCCTTTCTGGCGAGCGGCTATGGCGAGGTCTCGCCAGACGGCGCCGAGCACTTCGGGGTCGTGGCCGAGAAGCTGGCCAGGATGCACGAGACCGAGCCGGACCTGAAGCCGGAGGACCTTGCGACGGTGCGGCGCCGCGCGATGGTGATGGTCGGGGACGACGACCAGGTCAGGCTCGAGCATGCACTGGAGATGTATCGTGCCTTTCCCGACAGCGAGCTGTCGGTCGTGCCCGGCACCTCGCATGGGCTGCTGGTCGAGAAGCCGGCGCTGTGCAACTCGATCATCGTCGAGTTCCTCGCCAACGAGCCCGTGCCCACCTTCGCGCCGATCCGCCGGGCGACCTCGGCTGAGGCGTAAGGAGACGTCGTGTCCAGCCAGCCCCGGACGAAATCCGTCCACCACCCGATCTTCGCGCGGCTCTACGCCCGCGTCAGCCAGGGTATGGAGGTCGAGATCGTCGAGCGGCGCCGGGCCCTGCTGACCGGGCTCAGGGGCCGGGTGATCGAGGTCGGGGCCGGCAACGGCCTCAACTTCCCGCACTACCCCGCGGCGGTCACCGAGGTGCTCGCGGTCGAGCCCGAGCCGTACCTGCGCCGACTGGCGCTGACCGAGGCGGAGCGGTCGAGCGTGCCGGTCAAGGTGGTCGACGGCACCGCCGACCAGCTTCCGGCGGAGGACGGCACCTTTGACGCCGGCGTGGCCTCGCTGATGCTGTGCTCGGTGCCCGACCAGCGCCGGGCCCTCGCCGAGCTGCGGCGGGTCATCCGGCCGGGCGGCGAGCTGCGGTTCCTCGAGCACGTCCGCGCCGACACGCCCGGTCTGGCGC
>JBEDUQ010000045.1:0-19976 GCA_040414855.1 Actinomycetota bacterium | reverse complement strand
GGTGACGCCCTTGAAGAACCAGGCGCCATGGTCCGAGTGCAGGGTCCAGGTGACGAACTGGACCGCGCTCGGGGTCAGGAAGCTGTCCAGCAGCCGGCGGTAGATGTAGTCGGCGAGCGGGCTGCCGTCCGGCGGCAGCGCGGTGTCGGCCGGGACCGGGATCCCGGCGAAGTAGAAGTCGAGCGCGGCGTAGGCCATCCCGCCGCAGCGCCCGCGGGTCTGGATGTCGCCGAAGCCCGGCAGGCCGGCGAGGGTGTTGACGAACTCGTTGTCGAAGTGGAACCCGTGCTGTTGTGGCGTGAACCCTGTCCTGCCCATGGCCCTCCCCCTGGACGCGGCGGCCCGAGCGACCTCGCTCGTCCCCCACAAGAGCCCCCGCCCTACCTCCGTGATACGCACGGAACGGTGTGCTAGAATCGCACATTATGCGTGCGGCCCGGCAGTTCGATCAGCGGCAGCTCGGTCAGCGTGTGGCCGACGCTCGGATCGAGTCAGGCCTGACACAGGCTGACCTCGCGACCGCTGTCGGCTTGGACCGCACCGCGGTCGCGAAGGTCGAGGCCGGAGCGCGGAAGATTTCGGCTGTGGAGCTGGCCAGGCTGGCCGAGGTGCTCGGCCGCCCGCTCGAATGGTTCGTCGCCGAGCTGCCGGACGCGGTCGTGAGCCGGCGAAGCGCGCCCGGCGCGCAGCACTCGCTGCGTCTCGACCGGGCTGTCGAGAAGGTCGCCTCCGACGTCGAGTTCCTCGTCGAGCAGGCGATCCTGAACCCGGTCGCGACCGGCCCGCGACTCACGTCGCCACGCGACCTGGCCGGCGCTGAGCGTGCGGGCGAGCAGGTCCGCGCGGCCCTCCACCTTGACGACGGCCCGCTCTTGGAGATCGGCGCGGCCGCTGAGCGGCTGGGCGTCTTGAGTTTCTCGCTCTCGCTCGGAGAGCATGGCGGCGACGGCGCCTACGTTTCGATCGACGACTTCGGCGTGGCGGTGGTCAACGGCGACACCGAGCCCGGTCGCCGTCGCTTCACCCTCGCGCACGAGATCGGTCACCACGTCTTCGCGGACGAGTACGCCACGGACCTTTCGCTGGCCGACCTCGGTAGCGAGACCGAGCGCCGAATCAACGGCTTCGCGATTCACCTGCTGCTTCCTCGCGCCGCGGTCACCGCCCGATGGCGTGGCGGCGGGCAATCTCGGGAGAAGGCGATCCGGCTCGGAGTCGAATATCGCGTGAGCTGGTCCGCGCTCTGCCACCAGCTCAGGAGCTTCGGGCTGGTCGACGAGTCCGAACACCGGGAGCTGATCGCCAGCCCACCGACCCGCGCCGACTATCTGGAGCTCGGGATGGGGTTCGTCGAGGAGCTCCATCCTCCGACGGTGCCGACCGGCTATGCCCGCGCCGTTCTCGGCGGATACCGCTCGGGAAAGCTGGGCGCGAACCGTACGATCGACCTGCTGTGGGGATCCATCGCGGCCGAAGACCTCCCCGAGCTTGCCCCGCTCCCGCGCGAAGCGTTTCAGCGCGACTTCGATCTACTGCCGTGACCGCGCTGATCTTCGACACCACGCCCCTCAACCACTTCGCGCTCGCCGGGCGTCTCGCGGTGCTGGAGCGGCTCACGGCCAGCTACCGCCGAGTCGTCCCACAGGCGGTGCTCGACGAATTGCGGGTCGGGGAAACCCGCCATCCTCCGCTCGCCGACGTGCGAAACGCGGAATGGCTCGAGATGGTCGCCTGCGATGGTCTCGAAGAGCTGCGGGTGTTCGCGCAATACGTGCGCATTCTCGGCTCGGGTCACCGCGACATCGGTGAGGCGTCGGTCCTTGCCTGGGCGGAGGTCCACGGCGCGACCGCTGTGCTCGACGAACGCGCAGGCACCCAGGCCGCCAAAGCGCGAGGCGTTTCCGTTCACGGGACGCTCTGGCTGATCGTCAACGGCCTCAATGCCGGCGAGCTGAGCCTCGCCGAGGCGGAGCGGCTGGTCGACCGCCTCCGAGACGCCAGCGCGCGCCTGCCGTGCACCGGCGCCGAATTCTTCGAGTGGGCAAAGGCCCAAGGCCTCCTCATGCCCTGAAGAGGCGATCAGTCGAGATCGGGGCGTCGCGGTCGCCGGCGGAGTATCGGGAGCGGTAGATCTCGTCGACCACCCCGGGGAGGTCACCTCGTCAGAGGGAGGTACCTCGGGCGGTGAAGATGGCGCCGAAGAGGACCAGGAGCGTCAGCTCGACCAGGCGGTCGTTGCGGAGCAGCCAGATTCTGAGCGCTGGCAGGGCGCGGGCGGACGACCTGGGACGGGCGAGGTGCCAGGCGAGGCTGGTGGCGAGGCCGAGCTGGGCGGCCAGCACCAGGAGCGCCGCCGCCGCGAGGCGCGCCGGGGCGGAGACCTTGGCGGCGGCGACGGCCACGCTCCCGGCGGCCACGATGAGCGGGTTGGGGCTGAGGAACACCAGCACGAGCCCCAGGCCGAGCGCCAGGCGCGGCTTCGCGAGATCGATGGTGGTGAGGCGGCGGGGTGGCCCCCGGCGGACACCGGGTGGCCGGCGCAGGACCGAGACGACGGCGACGCCGAGCAGGAGCAGCCCGAGTGTCATGGCCGCATGCTGGCCCGCGCGACCTCCCCCCAGCCCGAGCGAACGCGGAAGGCGCCCGGCGCCGGCGAGCATGACCGCGCTCACGGCGCTGTCGACGAGCGCGAAGGCGGCGGCGAAGGCCGAGGCGTTGGCGACCGCCCGCTTGGAGCCGAGCAGCAGGATGCACGCGGCGATGGCGGCCGGCGCCACCGCGAGGCCGGCGGCGAACGGCCACAGCGCCACCATCAGTGAACCCATGGCCCCCCTTCGTCCACCGCCCGGCGGCGCCTGAGCGAACTGGATCACGACCAATGCCGCCGCCGGAGGGCCTCGCAGCATCTCGCCGCTCAGGGTGAGCTGTCGCCGCTCTGCGCGGGTGATTTCGCGACACTGTGACTCGCAAGACCGGGATGAATGGAATGACCGCGCTTTGTGTTGTGTCTCGGCTGTCCACTTCCTCTAGACTCCGCCGAGCGTCATCTCGGGGGAGGGCGTCGATGCCTGTGACCAACGGGTTCGTCGGGCGCGAGCGAGAGCTGGCCCTGCTGAGGACTCACATGGACCGGGCGCTGGGGGGCAAGGGCGGTTTGGTGCTGCTCACCGGCGACCCGGGGATTGGCAAGACCCGTACCGCGGACGAGCTGGCTCGGCTCGCCCGCCTGCAACGGGCGAAAGTGCTCTGGGGGCGCTGTCTCGAAGGCGAGGAAGCGCCGGCGCTGTGGCCATGGATGCAGATCCTGCGCACCTATGTCCGCGAGCGCGACCCTGGATCGCTCCGCGTGGAGCTGGGATCGGCGGCGGGGGTGATCGCCGAGCTGATCCCGGACCTGGTGGCGAAGCTCCCAGGGGTGGCGGCGCCGCCGCGCCTCGAGCCACCGAACGCGCGGCGGCGGCTGTTCGACGCGACCACCTGGTTCCTGCGGCGCGCCGCCGGGGCGCAGCCGCTGGTCCTGATCGTCGACGACATCCAGTGGGCAGACCGCCCGTCGGTGGTGCTGCTGGAGCAGCTCGCGGCGCGGGTCGGTGACGCCCGCATGCTGGTGGTCGCGGGCATGCGCGACACCCGCGCCGCCGGCGCCTCCGCCGCCTCGGTCCGAGCGCTCGCCGAGCTGGCGGCGCTCCCGACCGCCGAGCGTCTGGAGCTGCCGGGCCTCAGCCCGGACGAGGTGGGACAGCTGATCGGGCTGTCGATCGGCGAGGGCGGCTCCGGGGCGCTGGCCAGGCTGGTCCACCGCCAGACCGGCGGCAACCCCTTCTTTGTCAGGGAGCTGATCCGGGTGTTGCTGGCCGACGGCCGGCTGGAGACGGTGGCGGCGGAGGAGACGCCGCTGCACACGGTCGCGACCCAGGTCCGCGACGTGATCGTGCGGCGGGTCTCGCGGCTGTCCACGTTCTGCCAGACGCTGCTGGAGAGCGCGGCCGTGCTCGGGCGGGAGTTCAGCCTGCCCGCCCTGGCCGGAATGAGCGGGCTTCCCGGCGAGCGGCTGGTCGACGCGCTCCAGGAGGCGGCCGACGCCGGGCTGGTCGCCGCCGACCGGCACGTCGCGGGAGCGTGGCGCTTCGTCCACCCGATCGTCGCCGACACCCTGGACGCCGAGATGGGGCCGGCGGTCCGGGTCCGGCTGCACCAGCGCGCCGGCGAGGTCCTGGAGGGGCTCGTCGAGACGGGGGCCTTGGAGGAGCCGCCTTTCGCCGAGCTGGCCCACCACTTCCTCGCGGCCTCCCGCGGCGCGGCGAGCGACAAGGCGATCGGCTACACGGTGCGGGCCGCCGAGCACGCGAGCCGGCAGCTCGCCTTCGAGACCGCCGCCGACCGCTACGAGCTCGCCTTCGACGCGCTCGACCCGCGCGAAGAGCCCAACCGCCCGCGCAGGCTTGGACTGCTGCTGCGGCTCGGCGAGTCGCGGCGCTGGGCGGGCGAGGTCGCCGGCGCGAAGGGGAGCTACCTGCTGGCGGCCGAGCTGGCCAGGCAGGTGGGGGATCCGGAGCGGCTCGCGCTCGCGGCGCTCGGCTTCGCCGGGCCGACCCCGGTGGTGGACGACACCGTTGAGCAGGCGACTGTGAACCTGCTCGAGGAGGCGCTCGAGGCGCTCGGAGCCGATGGCGGCCCGATGCGGGCGCTGGTGCTCGGCCGGCTGGCGACCGAGCTGGTGCCGGAGCCGAGGGCCGGGGCGCGACGCGCGGCGCTGAGCGGCGAGGCCCTCAGCCTGGCCAGGCGGCTCGACGACACCGCCCTGCTCGGCGCGGCGCTCGCGGCCAGGCGCAAGGCCGTCTGGAGCCCCGACAACCTCGATGAGCGCCATGCGCTGAGCGCGGAGGTCGTCGCCGTCGCCGGCGAACGCGACGACCCCGAGTTGGACATGCTCGGCAGGCGTTGGCTGATCGCCGACCTCATGGAGCGCGGCGAGCTGGGCGACGCCGAGCGGGAGATGGACGCGTACGCCCGCCGGGCCGAGCAGCTTCGCCAGCCCCTCGACCGCTGGGTCAGCGCCGTTCACCGGACCAACCGGGCGCTGCTGGCCGGCCGCTTCGCCGACGCCGGGACGCACGTCGCGATCGCGCTGGCCCACGGTCGCGCGGCCGTGGGCGCGGCGTCGGAGATCGAGCACGCGGCCGCCATCTTCTGGATCTGCCGCGAGCAGGGCCGGCTGGCCGAGGCGGAGGCCGCGCTGACGGGGGTGGTCGACAGCGGTAGCGGCGACCCCGCCATCGGGATGCTCCGCTGCTGGCTGGTGACGATCCGCGCCGAGCTGGGCCGCGAGCCCGACGCGCGCGCCGCGCTGGAGGTCTTGGCCGGTGAGGGCTTCGGCTCGCTGCCCCGCGACGCCTACTGGCTCGGTTCGGTCGCCGCGCTGGCCGAGGCCTGCGCCTTGCTCGGCGACACCAAGCGCGGCGCGGAGCTGTACAACCTGGCCAGACCCTTCGCCGACCACAACGTGGTGCCCGGGAACCTGCCGTGCGCCGGCTCGGTCGAGCGCTACCTGGGCCTGCTGGCCGCGAGCGACGGGCGCTTCGAGGCGGCCGTGCACCACTTCGACCGCGCGATCGCCGCCAACGGCGAGCTGGGCGCCAGGCCGCTGGTTGCCTGGAGCCAGCACGACCACGCCGCCATGCTGCGGTCGCGGGGAAGGCTCGACGACGCCGAACGGGTGCTCGCGCTCGCCGGCGACGCCGGCCGCACCGCCCGCGAGCTGGGCATGAGCCGGCTCGAGCAGCGGGTCGGCGCACTCCGAAGTTTCAAGGGCATGAACCGGTCCATCGCCAAGGTCCCGAGCGGCTCAACTCCCACGGTCCCGACCGGCCCCACTCCCAAGGTCGCGAGCAGCCCTAGCCCTACGGCTCCCACGGGCGCCACGGCTCCCACGGGCGCCACGGCTCCCACGCGCGCCACGGGCGACACGGGCGACACCGCCCCGACGGCCGCCACGGCCCCCACTGGCCCGAGCAGCCCCACCCCGACGGGCGCGACGGCCCCGACGGTTGACACGGCCCCGGCGGCCGCAACGGCCCCCTCGGGCGCCACCGGCGCCACGGGCGCGCCGGCCGGGGAGCGCCCGCAGGATCAGGCGGCCGGAGAGCCCCCAGAGAACCGGACGGCCGGGCAGGGCCCGAAGGACCGGACGGCCGGGCAGGGCCCGAAGGATCGGGCGGCCGGGGAGCGCCGACAGGACCGGACTGCCGGGGAGCCCCCGCAGGACCGGACGGCCGGGCAGGGCCCGAAGGATCAGGCGGCCGGGGAGGGCCCGCCGGGTCAGGCGACCGGGGAGGGCCCGCGGGACCGGGCGGCCGGGGAGCGCACACCGCACGAGACGGCACGTCCGCCCAAGGCGAAGCAGCCGGACCCCGACGGGCTCACCCGCCGCGAGGTCGAGGTTCTGCGGCTGCTCGCGACCGGACGGTCGAACCGGGCGATCGCCGACGAGCTGGTGGTCACCGTCAGCACCGTCGAGCGGCACCTGGTCAACCTCTACCGGAAGATCGGCGCCCGCGACCGCGCGGCCGCGACCCGATACGCCCGCCGCCGCCTCCTCGGCCAGGCCCGGGCGCCGGACCGCGGCGCGGAGACCCCCGCGCGCGGCGAATCGCGCGGCGAGTAGCGCGGCGAGTAGCGCGGCGACCCGACCAACCGAGCGTCCGCGGCGCCTTCAGCGGCCGCTGGTCAGGCAGCGCCGCGCAGGACCGGGAGGACCTCGTCCGCGAGCGCGGCGGCCTGCTCGTCGTCCTCGCGCGCGTCGGCGCCGGTCAGCACCAGGTTGAGCGCGTCGAAGCCGAGATCGAGGAAGCCGATGAGCCGCTCGGCGACCGCCTCGGCCGGGCCCGCGACCACGGAAGGCTGAGCGGGGTCGGCGTGGGTGTCGACGCGAACGGTGACGTTGTACGCGAGGGTGAGGTCGTCCGGGTCGCGGCCGGCGTCGCGGGCGGCCGCGACCACGCGGTCGCGCATGCCGGTGACCTGCTCGGGCTGGGCGTACCCGAGGGAGGGGATCCAGCCGTCGGCAAGCCGGCCGGTCACCGAGAGCGCGCGGTTGCCGTAGGTGCCAAGCCAGATCGGGATGCGGTGGTCGGGCTTGGGCTCGATCTCGGCGTGGTCGGTGCGGTAATGGCTTCCGTCGAAGCTGAAGCTCGGCTCGGACCAGAGGCCCCGCAGGATCCGGATCGCCTCGTCGAGACCGTCGACCTTGTCGCGCGGGGTCCGCGCCGGCAGGCCGAAGGCGCGGAACTCCTCGTCCGAGTGGCCGCCGCCGAGCCCGAGGATCAGCCTGCCGCCGGAGAGCCGGTCGAGCGTCTCCGCCATCTTGGCGAGCACGGCCGGGGTGCGGTACGGCGTGGCCAGCACGCGGGTCGCCACCCGGATCCGTGAGGTGCTCGCGGCGATCCACGACAGCATCGTCCAGGTCTCGAAGGACGGCGCGGTGCCGTGCAGGTGGTCCGAGACCGAGACGAAGTCGAATCCCAGCTCCTCGGCCCGCAGCGCGGCGGTGACCGGATCGGCGCCGCGCGCTGCCGAGGTCGACACGTTCAGCCCGAACAGCCGCTCGCCCACTGGTCCATCCTCCCGATCGGAGCCGCCAGGTCCTTCCCAGGACAATATTTGCGCTGCGAAACGATAGCAGTCGGGACAGGTACTTGCAGCCGCAAGCTTCGGGGGCGACACTCTGGCACTGTGGAGGCGAGACTGAACGACGCGGAGCTGCGGGCCTGGCAGGCGTTCCTGCACGCACACCATCAGGTGGTCCGCAGGCTCGACGCTGAGCTGCGCTCCGAGCACGACCTTCCGCTCAACGGCTACGACGTGCTGCTCCGCCTCGCCAGAGCGTCGGAGCGGTCGCTGCGCATGACCGACCTGGCCGAGCGGGTGCTGATGTCGCCGAGCGGGCTCACCCGTGTGGTCGACCGGCTGGTCGAGGCCGGGCTGGTGCGCCGCGAGCGTTCGGCCGGCGACGCCAGGGTGATGCTCGCCCACCTGACCGAGGAAGGCCGCCGGGTGGTGCGCCGCGCGGCCAGGACCCACCTCCGCGGCATCCGCGAGCACTTCAGCGGTCAGCTCACCGGCACGCAGCTCCGCGAGGTCGCCGCGGCGCTGGAGACGATCGCCAGTCGCCACCGCCCCCACTGAGCCGCCGGAGTTTCAGCCCATGGGAGACTCTGGCCGTGAGCGCGGTCAGGGCGGTGGTGTTCGACATCGGCGGCGTACTGGAGCGCACCGAGGGCTGGGAGGTGCTCGGTGCTCGCTGGGATGCGCGCATGGGATTTCCGTCCGGCGAGTTCGAGCGGCGGCTGCGCGGCTCCGGGCTGGGACTCGACGCCGCCTTCGGGACGATCTCGGAGCAGGCGTTCGAGCGGGCGCTCGGCGAGCTGTACGGGCTGGACGGTCCGCTGCTGGACGAGTTCCTGGCCGACCAGTGGGACTGGTACGCCGGCGAGCTGGACACTGAGGTTGCGAGCTATTTCGAGAGCCTGCGGCCGCGCTACCGCACGGCGATGCTGAGCAACAGCATGGTGGGCGCGCGCCGCGTCGAGGAGGCACGCTACGGCTTCGGGGCCATGACCGACCTGATCGTCTACTCCCACGAGGAGGGCATCGGCAAGCCGGAGCCCGAGATCTACCTGCGCACCTGCGAGCGGCTCGGCGTGCGACCGGCCGAGGCCGTGTTCGTCGACGACAACGAGGCGTGGGTCGCGGCCGCCCGCGAGCTGGGCATGCGCGGGGTGCGCTTCGAGACGGCCGCGCAGGCGATCGCCGAGGTCGACAGGCTGTTGACCGGCTCCTGAGCGCCGAGCGGGCAGCACCCCGAACGAAGCGGCGGCGTCAAGAAATCGGCGGATGTTCCTCGCGGAGGGGACCAAGCACCCGAGGGTTCTTCCCGTCCCAGGTGTCGATCGGCGCAGATGCCGCCGTCCATGCCCTGAATCCTCCCGTACGCGAGGCTCGCCACACCAAACGAGGTGAGCCGTCCGCGGCGCCTACCGCCTACAGGGAACGCGCGACCTGGACGATCAACGCACTGAACGGCCCCGCACCGAGCGTTCGGGCGATCCGGGGGAGCGAAGTGGGCGTTGTCGAGAGCCGCCGGGCCGAGCCGCGAGTGCCCGTTTCCGGCCTGGAGGGCGCGTCGAGCTGATGCGCCAGGTGGCGCTCGGTCGCGCCCGGCTGCCGTTGCCATCGCCCCGCATCGGCCGGTGGCCCAAAGCTCCTCGCGCGCGGCCGGCGTCGCAGGCGGGGTGGGACGCAGCGCTGTACGGCGCGGCCGCCCTGGTTGCGGGCGTCGGGGCCCTTGTCGACCAGATTCCTTTGCAGCGCGAGTGGGGGAGGCTCGCGTTCGCGCCCTACGCGGCAGGCGCCGTGGTGGCGCTGCTGCTGGCGCTGCGCTGGCGGAGGCGACCGGCGCAGCGCCCGCTGAGGGTGCGGACGGTGCTTGCGGGGCTGGTCCTGGCGGGCGTGCTGGTCGCGCCGCTTTCGCTGGAGATCGCCTGGCGCGCGGGGTACGGCGACAGCTTCCACGTCCAGTCCGAGGTGCTGCTGATCGAGCGCGGCGCGGCCAACCTCCTGCACGGCCACGACCCCTACACCGGCTCCTACGGCTACGGTCTGCTGCGAAGCTATCCGCCGGGCGTGTGGAAACACATTCCCTACCTGCCGGCGATCTTCGCCTTTGGCGTGCCAAGGGCGAAGCTCGGCGCGAGTCCGCTGACCGACGCCAGGGTGGGCTTCGCGGTGGTGTCGCTCGCGGCGGCCGTGCTGGCGCTCCGGCTGTCAGGCGCGTCGGGCGAGGCGCGCCTGCGGATCCTCATGGTGCTGCTGATCCTGCCGACCGGCGCACGCTACCTGACCGGAGGCGGCGACGACATCGCCGTGCTCTCGCTGCTGCTGCTGACGGTGGTCCTGGAGCAGCGCGGCCGTCCGGTCGCCGCCGGCCTGGTCGCGGGGATCGCGGCCGCCACCAAACAGACGGCCTGGCTGGCGCTGCCGCTGCTGGCGCTGGCGGCGTGGGACGCCAACGGCCGGCGCGCCAGCTGGAGGTTCATCGGGTCGGCGGGGGCGGTGGTGGCGGTGGTGGTGGCGCCGTTCGCCCTCTGGAACTTCAGGGCGTTGGTGAACAGCGCCGTGCTGTTCCCGCTCGGCCTCGCCGGCCAGCCGACCATCGCCCGCGGCCTGACCGTCGGCCAGCTGCTTGCCAGGCCCTTCCCACAGGCCAGGGGAGCGATCGCGGTCGGGCTCGGCGCGGTGGTGGTCGCGACCGGGGTGCTGCTGGCGACCAGGTGGCGGCCGGCGAGCGTCTCGGTCGCCGCGAGGCACGCCGGCCTGCTGATCGCGCTGGCGGTCCTGCTGGCGCCCGCTGGACGGCTCGGCTACCTGATCTACCCGCTCAACCTGCTGGTGTGGAGCGTGCTGCTGCGCGACGACCGTCTAGGCTATTGGGCGGCGGGGCCGTCGCGGAGCGGAGGAGGGACTCGTGCTGGCGCTGATCGTGCGCTATCGGACCAGGCTAGGGCAGGGCGACCAGGTGGAGGCGCTGCTGCTGGAGATGATGGCCGCGGTCCGCGGTAGCGAGCCCGGCTGCCTGCTCTACCGCCCGACCAGGTCGCCCTCGGACCGTGACGTGTTCCTGCTGTACGAGGAGTACCGCGACGAGGAGGCGTTCGACGCGCACCAGCGGACACCCCACTTCAGGCGGCTGATCGAGGGCAAGGTCTCGCCGCTGCTGCTGGAACGCGTCCGCGAGATCATGGTCCCGATCGCCTGAGACGGGCCCTACGGGATCCCCGAGGCCTGCGGCATCTCCGCGCTTTCCGGCGCGCCCGAGTCCTGCGGCAGCTCCGAGCCCTGCGGCGCGCGCGAGCCCTCCGGCACGCATGAGCGTCCGCTGCCTCTTCGGGTTTGCGCACCCTTTCATTGTTTGTCTTGACAATGTCTTGCGTGTCGACCACCGCCTTCTTCGGCGGCCAGGCGATCCTCACCGGCAGCTCACGTTGCTCGGCGGGCTTCATCGTCCGCGCCGCCAGCGGCAACCTGTACGTGATCACCGCCGGCCACTGCACCAACATCGGCACCACCTGGAGGACCAGCGGCGGGCTGACCATCGGCACGACCGCGGCGTCCAGGTTCCCGGGTGACGACTTCGGCGCGATCCGCATCGCCAACCCCGCCCAGCTCCAGCCCCAGGGCGGCGTCCTCAACAACGGCGCCTTCCAGGACATCACCGGCTCCACCCGGGTCCCGGTCAACGGGGCCGTCTGCAAGACCGGCTCGACCACCGGCACCACCTGCGGCAGGGTGCTCCAGTACAACACCACCGTGAACTACCCGCAGAGACGGTGTTCGGCCTGACCACCACCAACGTCTGCGTCCAGCCCGGCGACAGCGGCGGTTCGCTGTTCGCCGGCACCCAGGCGCAGGGCATGACCTCCGGCGGCACCGTCGGATCGCGCAGCCAGACCGGCTTCCGCTCCTTCTTCCAGCCGGCCGACGAGGCGCTGAGCGTCTTCGGGGTGACCCTCGTCTAGCTCTGTCAGCCATGTAGCAGGATCGGGCGATTCTCCGGGCGAGAAGGGACGGCGACGGCGGGCTCCCGCGATCCGGGAGCCCGCCGTTCGCGTCGCGGGGAGCCCGCCGTTCGTGTCCCGGGCCCCGTTGGGCTGGCTGTCCCAGCGGCCTGCTAGATTGCCGCGATGGACGAGCAAAATGAGCACGCGGCCGTCCCGCGGGCGGCCGACGAGCGTCCCGCCAAGGCGCTGCTGGCGGCGCAGTTCGACACCTCGCGAGGGATCTTCGAGCAGCGCGTGAAGGGCCTCACCGACGACGAGTACCTGTGGGAGCCGGTGCCGGGAGCCTTGAGCCTGCGGCGCCCGGGCGAGGTCAGGACCCAGGCGAGCTTCGGCGGGGGCGCCGTGCTGATGGAGTGGGCGCGGCCCGAGCCCGACCCGCCGCCGCTGCGCACCATCGCCTGGCTGGTCGCGCACCTGATCGCGATGCAGCGCATGCGCTACGACTACACGCTCGGGACCCGTTCGCTGACCATGGACGACATCGAGTGGCCGGCGACCGCGGACGCGGCGATCGCCGCCCTCGCCGAGGCCACCGACCGCTGGCGTACGGTGTTCGGCCTGCCCGCGGCCGAGCTGGAGCAGGTCGGGCGCAGCAGCTATCCGCACGGGCTCGATCCGAAGCTGCCGCTGATCGACATCCTCTGGTGGATGAACCGCGAGTACATCCACCACACCGCCGAGATCGCCTTCATCAGGGACCTCTACACCTGGACCCGCGGGTGCTGAGCGGCTTTGGCCCGAGGTGCGCGACCCGCGATCCCGCGCATCCCGTCGGTTCTGGAGCCGGCCGGTGCGCACGACCCGTTGGCGGAGACGACCTACGAGGCGGTCGCGTTCACTGACCTTCAGCTTGACGGCGCCGTCGCCGAGCGCGCCCACTTCCTCGGCTGCCGCTTCACGGGCTGCGTCCTGGACCGCTGCGAGCTTCCCGGCGCGGCGTTCCACGACGTCGCCGTCGAACGGCTCCGTGGGGTCGAGATCGACCTCGCCGAGAGCTCCTGGCGCGACGCGCTGGTGGCCGACAGCCTGCTCGCCGGCGCGGAGCTGTACGACGCCAGGCTCCAGCGGGTGACCTTCCGCGACTGCAAGCTGGACGCCGTGAACCTCCGCGGCGCGAAGCTCACCGACGTCAGCTTCGAGCGCTGCATGCTCGGCGAGGCCGACTTCGGCCGGGCCGGTCTGCGCTCGGTGCGGTTCGAGGGCTGCCGCCTCGTCGGCGTCGATTTCTCGGGGGCCAGCCTCGAGGAGGTGGACCTCCGCGGCAGCGAGCTGGAAATCGCGCGGGGATACGACTCGCTTGGCGGCGCGATCCTCAGCACCACGCAGCTGGTCGGGCTGGCTCCGGGTCTGGCGGCGCAGGCGGGCATCCTCATTCGCGACGATCCGTAGGGATCCGTAAGCGATTCGAGCGATCCGAGCGGTGTGCGAGTTGTACGCGGCGCGCGCGCTCCACGGGGCGGACCGGTGTAATGTTGAACGTATGCGCAATCGTTCAGATGTCGAGGTCGTGGAGCTGCTCGAGCAGTGCGCGGCGAGCCTGCATCCCGAGCACGTCCGGCCGCTGGTCGGCAACGTGCTCGACGAGACGACCGCCGACCAGGTGGCCGCCACCTTCGCGATCATCGCCGACCGGACCAGGGCGCGGATCGTCCACGCTCTCAGCCTCGCCGACGAGCTGTGCGTCTGCGACCTGGCGCTGCTGCTCGGGGTCAGCCAGTCGGCCATGAGCCACCAGCTCCGGCTGCTGCGCGACCATCGGGTGGTCGCCCGCCGCCGTGCCGGGCGGATCGCCTACTACCGCCTCGCCGACGAGCACATCCGGCACATCTTCGCCCAGGGCACCCGCCACGCCCTCGAGGACCGGGACGCCGCCGCGCCCGCGGGCGCCACTCCCCCCGGCGCCGGGCCCGTGGCGCCTTCGGCGCCTTCGGCCGGTGCGGACGCGGGCGCCGCGGCGGCAACAGCGCAGGACGCGCGGAAAGCGGCCGCCGGCTGATGAGCCACGATCACGCCCGCCGGACCGTCGACCACCGCAAGCGGCTCGCGATGGTGCTCGGGATCACCTGCACCATCCTGGTGGTGGAGGTGATCGGTGCGGTGCTGTCCGGCAGCCTGACGCTGTTCGCGGACGCGGGGCACATGGCTACCGACGCCGGCGGGATCGGCCTGTCGCTGCTGGCCATGTGGTTCGCGGCCCGGCCCGCGCACCCGAGCCGGACCTTCGGGTCGTATCGGCTCGAGATCCTCGCCGCCGTGGCCAATGCCCTGCTGCTGTTCGCGGTCGGCGTGTACATCCTGGTCGAGGCGGCGCTGCGGCTGCTGGAACCGCCGACCGTCGCCAGCGGCACGATGCTGGTGTTCGGCGCGGTCGGTCTGGCCGCCAACGCGGTGTCGCTGGTCCTGCTGCGCCAGGGGCAGGCGCACAGCCTGAACGTGCGCGGCGCCTTCCTCGAGGTGCTGAACGACGCCTTCGGCTCGGCGGCGGTGCTGGTGGCCGCCGCGGCGATCTGGCTCACCGGGTTCCAGCGCGCGGACGCGATCGCCTCCGCGGTGGTCAGCGCGCTGATCCTGCCGCGTACCTGGAAGCTGCTCAGGGAGGCGCTGGACGTGCTGCTGGAGTCGGCCCCCAAGGGCATCGACCTGGCCGAGGTGCGCCAGCACATGCTCGAGGAGCGTGGCGTGGTCGAGGTCCACGACCTGCACGCCTGGACGATCACCAGCGGCATGCCGGTGCTGTCCGCGCACATCGTGGTGGCCGACCCCTCCTCCAGCGGCCAGGTGCTCGACCGACTGTGCGAGTGCCTGCGGGGCCACTTCGACATCGACCACTCGACCATCCAGGTCGAGCCGGCCGGCCACCGCCACCACGAGGGCAGCACCCACCCCTGACGTCGCCAGGGACCGGACCGCGGCGAATCCGGCCGCCGCGCCCGCCGCGGCCGCCGCGGCCAACCCGCCCGCCGCGCCGCCGGAGCTGCTACATTTGCTCCATGAACACGTTCTGGTCGCAGGTGATGATGCCCCGCTAGCGGGGCCATGCTCGACTGGACGGACACATCCGAGGCCCCGACCGGGGCCTCGACTGGTTTCACGGGTCGGAGCGCAGGGTCGGAGCCCCAGACACAGGGAGGCTCCCGATGACCCGAAGCTTCTACGTCACCACCGCGATCCCATACGTGAACGCGCGCCCGCACCTCGGCTTCGCGCTTGAGATCGTGCAGGCCGACGCGCTGGCGCGGCACCGACGCCTGCGCGGCGACCGGGTGCGCTTCCTGACCGGCACCGACGACAACTCGCTGAAGAACCTCCAGGCCGCCGAGGCGGAGGGCGTGCCGGTCGCCGAGCTGGTCGACCGCTACGCGGGCGCGTTCGCCGGGCTGCGGGAGCCGCTGGCACTGTCGTTCGACGATTTCATTCGCACCTCCAGCGACCCGCGGCACCGGCCCGGCGTGGAACGGCTCTGGCGGGCCTGCGCCGCCGCCGGCGATCTGTACCGCAAGCACTACCAGGGGCTGTACTGCGTCGGCTGCGAGCGGTTCTTCACGCCGGCCGAGCTGGACCGTGGCCGCTGTCCCGACCACCGCGTCGAGCCGCAGCTGGTCTCGGAGGAGAACTGGTTCTTCAGGCTCTCCAGGTACCAGGACCGACTCCGCGAACTGGTCGCCTCCGGGGAGCTTCGCATCGAGCCGGCGGTGCGCCGCAACGAGGTGCTCGGCTTCATCGACGGCGGGCTGGAGGACTTCAGCGTCTCGCGTTCGCGCGCCCGCGCCCGCGGCTGGGGGATCGGCGTGCCCGGCGACCCCGACCAGGTCGTGTACGTGTGGTTCGACGCGCTCGCCAACTACGTCACCGCGCTCGGCTACGGCGAAGGCGGCGACGGCGGATCGGCCTTCCGCCGGTGGTGGCGCGACGGCGACCAGCGCGTCCACGTGATCGGCAAGGGGATTCTGAGGTTCCACGCGGTGTACTGGATCGCCGTGCTGCTGTCCGCCGGGCTGCCGCTGCCGAGCTCGATCCTGGTCCACGACTACCTGACCGTGGAGGGCACAAAGCTCAGCAAGTCGAGCGGCAACGTGATCGACCCGGTGGCGCTGGCCGGGAGCTACGGCGCCGACGCTGTGCGCTGGTGGCTGCTGCGCGAGGTGCCCCGCGTCGGCGACGTCGACTTCACGGTGGAACGGCTCGAGGCGCGCTACGACGAGGACCTCGCCAACGGGCTCGGGAACCTCGTGAACCGGGTGGTCACGCTCGTCCACCGCTACCGCGACGGCCGCCCGCCGGCGGCCACCGGGGCCCCGGAGGCCGCCGAGCGGCTGCTGCGCGCCCGCGCTGAGGCTCCCGGTCTGGTGGACGAGGCGCTCGCGGGCGGCGACTTCCGGCGCGCCACCGCCGCGGTGTGGGCGATCGTCGAGGAGGCCAACCGTTGCGTCGAGGCGGTGCGGCCGTGGGAGCTGGCGAGGGCCGAGCGCGACGGCGCCGCGCCCCGCCTGCTCGACGCGGTCCTCGCCGTGCTGGTCGACGCCTGCCGGACGGTCGGCGACGAGCTGTCGCCGTTCGTTCCAGGGGCGGCCGCCAAGATCGCCGCGCGCTGCGAGCCGCTGGCCGGCCGGCTTCCCGCCCCGGAGCCGCTGTTCCCGCGCCTACGGCGGCCGCATGCGGCGCCGGTCGCCTCGGGGGGCGGAACGCGGCTAACGGACCGAGCCGCCCTCGGCGCCGGTCGCCGCCGGGCGGAACGCGGCTAGTGGGACCGGCCGCCCTCGGCGCCGCGGGCGCTGGCGACACGGCGCAACAGCTCGAGCAGCGTGCGCTGCTCGACCTCGGTCAGCTCGGCGACCGTGGCGGGGACCCGCTGGAGCCGCTCCACCAGCACGGCGCGAAGCTCGACCCCCTTGGCGGTGACCGCCAGCGCCTTGACGCGCCGGTCTCCGGGGGCGGCGCGCCGCTCGACCAGGCCGCGGGCCTCCAGGCGGTCCACGATCCCGGTGATGTTGGACGCGTCGCAGCGCAGCCTGGCGGCCAGGTCGCGCATGGGCACCGGGCTGCCGGGCTCCAGCAGCTGGAGCGCGTGCGCCTGCGGCATCGACAGGTCGAGCTCCGCCACGGTGACCGCGAGGTGGTCCTTGAGATGCGTGCGGGACATCTCGAGCAGCAGCTCCCAGATCTCCAGGGCGGTCGCGCTCGGGGCGGGCGCGCGCTCGGCCGCGGCCTGCCGGCCCCGCTTGGCGGTTGGCGCCGACGCGGTGGCGCCGTCGGCGGCGGAGCGCTTGGCGCCGTTGCCGGTGCGGTCGGCGCTCCGCGCGCCGCTGGCCGTTCTGGACGCCTCGGGGGTACGCACGATGCGGGAATCGTCCCACAGGGCCCGGGGCCTCACAAGGCGCCGGACGCGTATTGCGCGGGGGCCGGCGCATGGTCGCCGACCGCGCGGCGATTGCGGGCCGAAACCAAAACGCGCTACCGACTTGTGTGATCTGTGCCTCATAAACGCATATTCGATGAAGGTGGTTTTGATTATATCTTTGCGGCTTGCAGGGTCCACGCGCGCGCTCGGAAATCCGCGCGGCGGCCACATCGCAATCGCCCGTGGCTTCTCCGTCGTTGGGGTTGCCGGCGTGCGCGCCCGGTCGCTTCGCGAGACGACTTCCACGGTCGGTCCGAACGCCTTGTGACGCCCCCTGGATGCCGACTTGCGACACTTCTCGCAGGTCGCCCATGGGGCCTTCCAGCGGCTCGGGCAGGCGCCGTGATTCAGCCTCCGCCACGGCCGGGAGCCTTGGGACCAAAGGGTTTGAGCAAATCGGTGAATTCGGAGCGGGTCTTTGATCGCGCCGTGAAGTTTCAGATGTCGCCTTGTCTCCCAACGGATTCGTTGCTGTTGGTTGTTGACCTTCGATTACAGCGTCTTTAGCATGCGTCCCCGAAAGGGGACAGGGCTACCGGGCTCGGTCCCTCGTGGGGGGTTTCCCCTTTGGGCAAGGAGGCGCCCTTGAACCGCAAGGAACTCGTCGACGCGATTCAGAAGCACACTGAGGTTGCTCGCGCCGACGTCGACAGGGTGCTCGGGAGCCTGATCATGCACACCGAGGCCGCCGTAAAGCGCGGCGACCGGGTGTCGCTGGTTGGGTTCGGGACCTTCGAGCGTCGCGACCGCAAGGCTCGTGTCGCCCGGAACCCTCGCAGCGGAGAGACGGTGCGGGTCAGGGCGACGAAGGTTCCGGTGTTCCGGGCGGGGCAGAGTTTCCGCGACATCGTCGCCGGAAAGGCGCCAGCGCCGAAGATCGCGGCGCCGCGTCCCACCGGCCGGGCCGCGGCCCGAGCCACGTCGAGGACGACGACCACGAGGACCACAACCACGACCCCGAGGGCGACGAGGACCGCCGCCGCCCGCTCCAGCGGCACGCCGAGCACCTCGACGAGCCGCAGGACCACCAGCCGCGCACGCTCTTCCTCGGCGCCGGCGAGGACCACGAGCGCTCGCAAGCGCTGATCGGGAACACGGCAGACGGCCCCGCGACGCTCGCGGGGCCGTTGCCTA
The DNA here is from genome assembly GCA_040414855.1 of Actinomycetota bacterium. Classification (GTDB taxonomy): domain Bacteria; phylum Actinomycetota; class CALGFH01; order CALGFH01; family CALGFH01; genus DASVXQ01. The sequence goes on along the minus strand of JBEDUQ010000045.1, from coordinate 1,829 downwards.
TGCGGAGCCGGTCCCAGACGATCAGGGATCGGGAAGCGTGAGCAGGTTCACGTAGTTCACACGTGCGCCGGCGCCCTCGCCGTCGAGGTCGAACTTCACCCGCTGCCCGAGCGTCAGCCGCAGCAGCCCCGAGCGCCGGAAGGTCTCGGCCGGCACCACGTACTCGACCCGTTCGTCGGTGAGCACCACCGTCTCTCTGGTGGCCGGATCGAAGCTCTTGACGGTTCCCTGAAGCATTGAGCTCTCCCTGGGACTGGACTTCGCGGTTGGCCGGGCGTCAGCCGCGCATCAGCGTACTTCCTGAAGGCGGTCGGGAAGGCGCAGGTCGCGCAGGCGGCGGCCGGTGACGCTGGCCGGGTTCACGCGGGCGGCGACCGAGCGCAGATCCTCGACCGTGTCGACGTCGGCCGCCAGCAGCGGGTCCTGGTGGCGCACCGCCCCGGTCGCGGCCAGGTGTCTGGCCGCGCTGGAAGGCCCGAAGCCGGGCGCGAACGAGGCGGGGTCGCGCCAGGCGAGCACGTTGGTGCCGGCGCCGTCGCGACTGGGCACCACCACGACCGGCGCGCCCGCCGCGGCCGCGAGCACCCCGGTGATCGCCTCGGGCGTTGCCAGTGGCAGGTCTGCGGCGACCACCAGCAGGCCACCGTCGGTGTCGACGCGTTCGGCGGCGCGTCGCAGCGAACGGTTGAGGTCGCCGGCGCCGGGCTCCTCCTCGACCACCCGACAGCCCATGGCGTCGGCACGCCGCCAGACCTCACGGTCTGGCGAGATCACCACCGGCCGCTCCAAGTGGGGAACGCCCTCCAGCGCCGCCACCACGTCCTCGAGCATGGCGATCACCAGCAGCCGCCGCTCGATCGGGTTGAGGGCGGGGGCGAGGCGGCCCTTGGCCTCGTCAAGGGCCTTCACAGGAACCAGCGGTGCGGGCACGGCGAGCACTGTACTATCGCCGCGACATGGCTCGCCGTCGACAACCCATCTATCTCCTGGCAAAGACCGTGGTCCCCCCGGTGGTGCGCACCTGGGTACGGCTCGACTGTCAGGGGCTCCTCTATGTCCCTCGCGAGGGGCCGGTGATCGTGGCGGCGAACCACATCTCATACTTCGACCCGGTCTGCCTCGGCAGCTTCGTCGACGCCGCCGGCAGGCAGGCCCGCTTCCTGACCAAGTCGGAGCTGTTCCAGAAGCGCTGGCTGGGTTGGATTCTGCGCAAGGCGGGCCAGATCCCCGTGTACCGGGAGACCCGCGATGCCGGCCAGGCGCTGGTCGACGCGGTCGCCGCCATGCGCGACGGGGCCGCGGTGGTGATCTACCCGGAGGGGACCACCACCAAGAACCCCGACTTCTCGCCGATGAAGGCCAAGAGCGGGGTGGCCCGCCTGGCGGCGCTGACCGGCGCCCCGGTCGTCCCGGTGGGCATCTGGGGCGCGCAGGTGCTGTTCGCGCGCGGCAAGATCGGCCCGTTCCGGCGCGGTGCCAGGGTGGTGCTGCGCGCCGGCCCGCCGCTGCACCTCGGGCTCACCCCCAGCTCGCCGCTTGAGGAGATCAACGCGGCCAGGGACCGGGTCATGGAGGCGATCGTCAAACTGGTCGACGAGGCCAAGGACGGATGGACCCCGCCGCGCTGGTACCGCCAGCCCGAGCAGCCGCCGCCCGCCAGGTGACCGAGCGCTTCCAGCCGGGCGGGGTGCTCCAGGCCCTGGTCAGCGGCTTGATCGAGCTGGCGCTCGCGGCCGTGTTCCTGGCTGTCTCGCTGCTGTTCGCCGACTCGAACCAGCCGGTGGCCAACTCGTTCGCGGCCGCGGCGGCGCTCTGGGCGGTGCTGGCGG
>JBEDUQ010000044.1:0-7602 GCA_040414855.1 Actinomycetota bacterium | reverse complement strand
CGGACAACGCGCCGGAGCCGGTCGCTCCCGAGGTCGAGAGCGGTCGCCTGCTCGCCAACCAGGCCCGCCCGATCCTCGGCGCCGAGGGCTTCAGCGACGAGCGCATCGATGAGCTGGCCTCGGCGTTCATCGCCAAGGACATCGGCACCAAGGTGGACGAGTTCGTCCGCTGGGCACGGATCGAAGGTCAGGCGGGCCCGGGCCCCGACTCGGTCATCTAGCCTCTCCCTAGCAGAGGTTCACATCCCCGCTGGGGGGTGTGGACAGTCGTTTGTGCGCGAATCCTCCCCCGGCTACAACTCCCTGTGAGTCGATCGACCGAGTCGAGGAGGGGTGGTGGATGCGCGCGACCATCGTGGTTCAACCGGAGCGCCTGCGGCACGCGGCCGCGACCGTGCGCGCGCTCGGCGACCGGGTGGCTGAGGTCCGCGGCCAGCTCGGCCCGGCGGTCGCCGGGATCGAGCCGGGTCTCGGCGACGGCCGCGCCAGCCGGGCGTTCGACGAGCTGTGGGCCCGCTGGTCGGCCTCGTTCGAGCGTCTCGCCACCTCGGTCGCGGCGCTCGCGGGCGATCTCGAGGCCGCCGCGGACGCCTACGAGCACACCGAGCTGTCGCTCCGGGGTGGTGAGGGCTCCGATGCGGCCGCGCGGTGATCCCGAGACGGTCGCCGGCGCCGCGCGGGTCCTCGCGGCCGCCGCGGTCGAGCTGGACGGCGTGCTCCGTGGTCTCGACGGCCTTGGCGCGTCGCTGTCCGCGGCGGAGGTCTGGTCGGGCCGGGCGAGCGCCGCCGCCCGGGCGCGCGTCGCGCTGCTCGACGCCGGGGTAGGGCACAGCGCCGAGGCGTTGCGCCAGGCCGCCGATGCCGCGCAGAGCTTCGCCGGCGAGCTGGCCACGGCGCAGGCTGCCTGGGATCGCGCCGCCTCGCTCGCGGCCTCGGCCGGTCTCGTGCTCGATCCACGCGATCCCGTTGGCCTGCTCCCCGCGCCGGTGCCGTGGGGCGACCCCCGCGTCCCGGCGGCCGCCAGGGTGGCCGAGATCGCCCGCGACGCGGTCGAGCGGGCGACCCAGGCCGACCGTTCCGCCGCCGCCCGCTTCACCGACGCCGCCGCGACCGCCAGCCGGGTGGCGACACCGGTCGGAGCCGCGTGGGCGGGAGGCGCCGCCGACCGTGGTGCGGACCGTGGTGCGGACCGTGGCGCGGACCGTGGCACGCCGGGCCCCGAACCCTCCGCCGGGTCCGGACCCTCGGATGAGGGCCGGGGCGAACGGCCGTCGTTGCTGGCGCGGGGACTGGCGGTCGCCGATCGGATCGGCGTGGCGGTTGGCGCCGGCCTTGAGGCGGTCGAGGCGCGGGCCCGCGCGCTCGCCCGGCTGGTGAGCACCGGCACCGAGCCGGCCGCCGGTCTGGCGGCCGCGCGCGGCCTGGCCACCTTCGCACGGCCGGCGCTGGCCGACACGCTGGTGGCGTTCCTTCCGGTCGGCGGTCCGGTGATCACGCTCGCCGCCAACCTGGCCGAGGGCCGGGACCGCGGCGAGCCGCTGGTCCGCGCGGTCGTACGGTCGCTCGGCGCAAGCATCGGCGCCGACCTGGGTCAGCGGATCGGCATCGCGGTGTGCGGCGCCGGGGCGGTCGCGACCGAGGGCGTGGGCGGCGTCCTCTGTCCAGCGGTGGCGGTCGCGTCGGCCTCGATCGGCGCCGGGATCGCCGGCGCCGAGGCCGTCAGGATCTTCGATGCCCTCGCCCCCGACGAGCCCCGGACCGATGACTCCAGCGCCAATCCTGGGCCGCCGCGGAACACTCCGGCGCCTCGGCAGATCCCCTCACCGAGCGCTGGGCGGCGGCCATGAGCGCCCGGTCAGCCGCGGCCGCCGCCCGACTTCTTCGCCTCGGCCGCCGAGATCGCCTTGGCCACCAGCGTCGGCGGCATGTGGCCGTAGGACAGCACGCGGTCGTGGAAGCGCCGCATCTCGAACGCGTCGCCGAGCCGCTTCTGCGACTCCGACCGCAAGCGCTCCAGCTCCAGGCAGCCCACCAGGTACCCGAATGGCTGCGTCGGCTCCATCGTGTAGCGCGCGACCTCCGACCTCGCGGTCACCTCGGTGAGGTGCGCCACCTTCATCGCCCTGGTGACGGCCTGGTCGTAGGTGATCTCGCCCGACTGGAGCTGCATGTCGAGCACGATCCGCAGGGCACGGAACAGCCGCGCGTTGAGCTGCGCCAGAGCCGACTCGTCGCTGTAGTAGCCCACGTCGTTCATGAGCTGCTCGGTGTACAGCCCCCAGCCCTCGATCATCACGCCCGACCGGATCACCCGCCTGACCAGCGAGTCGAGCCGGTGCACGCTCATGATCTGGAGGTGATGGCCCGGGTAGCCCTCGTGCGCGGCCACCGAGGGAATGGTCGCGTAGCTGTGGTCGCGCAGCCCGATCGGGTCGTCCGGCGGCGTCACCCACAGGTAGCCCTGCTGAGACCGGTCCAGCGGGCCGGAGTGCGAGTATGCGGCGAAGCCGAGAATCGTCCGCAGGAACTCGGGCGTGGCGTCGATGACCGTCGGCGACTCGGGGTCGCTCGCGAGGTCGTGCTCGAAGACGAAGGTCTCCAGGCGCTCGACCTCCTTGCGGTAGGTCGGCAGCAGGTCCGCGCGGCTCGGGTGGTTCTGGCGGAGCTCGTCGAGCTTGGCCGCCCAGTCCTTGGACCCGAGCTTGCCGGCCTGCTCCTTCAGCCTCGACGTCACTTCCGCGATCTGCGCCTCGCCGATGGCGACGAACTCGGCCGGCGCCGTGTCGAAGCAGTGCGCCTCGCGCAGCTTGCGGGCCTGCGCCTGCTCGCCGATCGCGAACGACGGGTCGCCGGGGAAGCGCGTGGCGTGCTCGTCCTCGAGCCAGGAGGCGAACTCCCGCAGGGCGCCGCCGGCCTTGGCCGCCGCCCCGTCGACCCGGTGGGCCATCCCGGTCTCGGCCGCCAGCGGACCGAGCGCGGTGGTCAGGAAGTTCGCGCCGCTACCGGCCGCCGAGCTCGCCATCCGTCGCCACATCGCCGGGCACGGCTCGTCGAGCAGGTCCTTCGCCTGCTCCAGGAAGCGGGGCGTCGCCTCCAGCCGCAGCGCGACGTTGGCGAGCCGGTCCTCCAGCGGTGCGAAGTCGAGCGAGATCAGCCCGAAGATCGCCTCGGGGATGGCCGCGGCGGCCTTCAGCGGGTTCCGGTGCCAGGGCCGCTCGACCTCCTGGACGAACAGGTCCTCGGCGACGGTCGCCGCCAGCGCGTCGCGGTCGGCGACCTCCTCGGGATCCCTGGGGTCGAGCGTGCGCAGCCGGCGGTCGATCCCGGCGAGCTTGCGCACCCACGTGTCGAGGTGCGCCTGGGTCAGGTCGTCGAGCAGCCCGTCGAAGTCGTGCACGCCGTACGCGGTCGCCGCCATCGGCGAGACATCGAAGGTGAGGTCGAGGTACTCCCTGGCCAAGCGGTCGACGGCGTTGGCGACGGGCACGGCGCACGCTCCTTGCTGAGAGTTGGTACGTACAGCCTAATCCGCCGAGGCTCCTCGGTTGACCAGTGTCGCGCGTCTGTCCACGCGAGCCTCAGCGATTTCTCAGCTTCGGACCATATAGTCCGGCACAAGCTCCTTCCTACAGTCATAACCCATCCGTCCGGCGAGGAGCTTTTGGTGGGAAAGCTGCTCGGCGACCCGCGGGTCTGGGACGACAGCGTGGCTCGCCCTCGCGTGGCGGTTCGTGGCGGCGCGGCGCTCCTGGCAGGCCTTGCGGTCGGTGGGCTGGTCGGCTTTCTGGTCACCTCGCGGCCCGTGCCCCCACCCCCGCCCGCCGTGGCGGTCGCGGCCACCCAGCCGCTTCCCGAGGTGCCCGTCGACCAGAGCACGCTCGCCAACGTCACCGTGGCTTCGGGCAGGATGCTGGTGAGTACCGGCGCGCAGGTCGTCAGCGTCAAGCCCGACGGGACCGGCCTCCAGTCACTCGCCTCGGGCATCTCGGCGAGCGCCGCGGTCGGGCCGTCCCGAGACGGGTCGTTGGTGATCCTGGACAACGGGACGCTCGAGCGGCTCGGCGGCGAGGGCGCTCCCAAGCGCCTGTTGCCCCCCACCTTCACCGTGGCGGGCCTGGCGGGCGACCGGACCGGCGAGCGCGTGCTGGCCTGCGGCGGCCCCACGGCGAGCGGCGAGTCGCCGCCGACGCCGGAGAGCCAGGGGAGCAGCGTGCTGCTCTCCAGCCGTGGCGGTCGGGCGACACCGGTGCGACTCGGCTGCCCGGTCGCGTGGGCGGCGGCCGCCGACCGCATCGCCGGCGCGGGTGGCCCACGGCTGCGCTTCCGCAAGGAGTTCCGCGGCTCGGCGGTGCTTGCCGGACCCTCGGGTGGGCCCCTGGTACCGGTGATCTCGGCCGAGGTCGTGCGCGCGGTCGGCGGCGCGGGAGCTTCGCTGGGCGCCATCGCGCTCAGCTCGGACGGCAAGATGGTCGCCGCGGCGGTGGGCAGGGCCGGCGGCCGCTGGACCGTCGTGGTCCAGCCCTTGGCCGGCGGGCCCGCTTCCAGGGTCCCGCTCGCCGACGGGTACGAAGCCGCTTGGCTGGGTTGGAAGCCGGGCGGCTCAGGTCACATCCTCGCGGTCGCCGCGCTGGACCGGCGCGGAGACCTCCGAAATCTGCCGCTGGCGGACCGCGAGGGTGACGGCTACGTGATCGCGTTCGACGCGGGCGACCGCACCGCCCGGATGATGGTCGCCGGGGCGCAGATGGTCCGGGCGGACGGGTTCGCCTGGTCGTCCGACGGCCAGTCGCTGGGGATCTCGTCGCGCGATGGCTGGACGGTCGTCCTCGACATCGGCAGCAACTCGGTCACGCCCTCTCCCGTCACCGGGACGCTGGTCTCCTGGCCCGGCGGGGGTGACTGATGCCCGGCGACCTGCCCGACGCCGCCTCGCTCGCCGCGCTCGACGACGGGCGGGGCCGGAGGCGGCTCGCAAACCTCGTCGTGGTTGTGGGCCTGGCGGTCGGGCTGACCGCCGGTGGCCTGTTCGGCGCCCGCACCGCGACCCGGCCGGCCGCTGGCCACAAGCCGGCGAAGGCCGCGAAACCGGTGCTCGTCGACGCACGTGGACCGGTCGCGGAGCTGGCTGGGCTCACCCCGATGCTCGCCGTCGATGACCAGGGCGGGGCCTTCGAGCTGCGCGCCGACGGGACCGGCCGCAAGCGGATCGGCGGTCTCGCCGATCTCGCGAGCAGGGGGACCACCCAGGACGCCCCGTCGTTCATCGCGGGACAGCTCGCGATCGGGCCGGCATCGGGCGCCGCCCGGGTCCCGCCCGGGGCGGACCGGGCGTACCTGACGCTCACCGACGGCACCTCGGCGGTCGAGCGCTTCGCCGATCCACGACCGCGCCGCCTGGTCCCCCAAGGCTGGCACCAGGCCGGCGACGTCCTCTTGTCGCGGGACGGGGCGACGGTGGCGACCTGTGGATTCCGGCTCGACGCCCACTCGGTGATCGACCGGGTGCGGACCTGGATCACCGACGGCGAGGGCCGTTCGGTCGCGACCCTGCCCGGATGCGTCTACGACCTCACCCCTGACGGCTCGGCCGCGCTGGTCTCCGATCCGGCCGCCTCGCCAGGGCGGCGCGCCGGGCTGAGTCCCGCGGCGGGCACCACCAGGAGCGTGACGCGCGGCCTGCGCCTGTGGCGGCGCTCGGGAGCCTTCCAGCCGGTGCTGCGTCGGGCCGAGCTGCTCCGGGCCTACCGTCAGGCGCAGCCGGAGGGCGACCTCACGGGCGTCGCGGTGATCTCCGCCGAGCTCAGCCCCGACCGCCGCCACGCCCTCGTGCTCGCCGAGAACGTGCTCGACGCCTTCGACCCCAGCGTCCAGTCCCGGCAGGTGACCGCGCTGCTCATGGTCGACCTCGGCAGCGGTCACGCGCAGCTCCTGCCGGGGGTGTTCCCGAACCTGGGCCCCTGGGTGCCCACCGGCGGCTACCTCGCCTCGGGACCCGGCGAGACGATCACCTTCGTGCCGCCCGGCAGCTCGGCGCCAACCCTGCTGCGAGCGGTGTCACCCAGCGACGGCGCGATCAGCGCCATCGAGGTGAGCCCGGACGGGACCTGGCTGCTGCTGGCGGGCGAGCGGTGGACCTTCGTCCGCATCGACGACCCCTCGGTGACCGTCTCCTACCGGGCGCCGGGAAGGTTCGCCGGCTGGGGGGCCGGCCCATGACCAGCCTCCGGTTGGCGATGCGCGGGCTGGTGTCCCGCGCTGGTCTCACCGCGGCGCTGCTCGTCGTCGCGGCCTTCGCGGTGGCGGTGTCGGCCGCGGGCGGGATCTACCTGCGCGCCGCCGGCGAGTCCCTGCTCACCGACACGCTCGCGCAGGCGCCTCCCTCGTCCGCCGGCATCGGAATCACGGTCGCCGTCAAGTCGGCGAAGGACGTCCGCAGGCTCGATGCGGCCGTGGCATCGGCCCGTCCGGTGCTGCCTGCCCTGCGTGCGCCGGTGACAGGGCTGGAGAGCCGGACGCCGCTGCCGGTCGGCGCTCCCGGACTGGACTTCACCCGCATGGCGTCGCTGGCCAGCCGCTCCGACCTCTGCGATCACCTCCGGCTCTCGCAGGGCCGCTGCCCCCGGTTCAGCTCGGTCGAGGTGCCTGCCCAGGCGGCGGTGAGCCAGGCGCTGGCCAGCTCGCTTCGGCTTCGCGTCGGCTCCAGGTTCAGGATCACCGGCTACGGCCTCGGCACCGACCCGCGCGAGCTAACGGTCGTGGGGATCTATGCGCCCTCGCCGGGGGATCGCGGCTGGTTCGGCGACGACGCCGTCTATTTCCCGGTCGCCGACCCCTTCGCCAACAACCCGCCCGCCGAGGCGGTGTTCGTCGACCAGCGCGACGTGGCCAGCTCGTTCGGGAGCGGGATCGACATCGTCGCGCGCCGCGACCTGGTCACCGAGCCGACGCGGGTCCGGCTCAGAGACGCGTCCAACGTGCCGATCGCGGTCGCGACCTTCCAGCGCGCGCTGCGCGAGGCGGTCCCCAACGCCACCATCCAGACCAGCCTTCCCGCTCTGGTCGGCCGGGCACAGGCCGGCCGGCAGGCGCTGACCGTGCCGGTCCTGCTTGCCGCCGTGCAGCTCGGTGCCCTCGCCCTGCTCATCCTGGTCGTGGTCGCGGCGATGGCGGCCGAGGCGCGCGCCGGCGAGATCGCCCTTGCGAAGCTGCGGGGCGCGACCGGCGGTCAGGCGTTCGCGCTCGCCACCCTCGAGCTGGCCCTGGTCGCCCTGGTGGCGCTGCCCGCCGGCCTCGCCATCGGCTGGGCCGGCACCGGCATGCTGGCGAGGGCGCAGCTCGCCGCATCGACTCCGGTGGTGGTGACGCCGCCGGCGATCCTGGCGGCGATCGGGGCGGCGCTGGTCGCCCTCGGCGCCGCCAGCGTCGCCGGGCTCTCCTCGGTCCGCCGGCGCGTCCTCGACCAGTGGCGGCACGCTCGCTCCGACCAGGCCGGGCGGCGCGGGCTCCTGCTCGACCTCGTGCTCGGGGCGGTCGCCGTGGCGGCGCTGGTCAACCTGCGCAGCGCGGGCATCAGGCGAGGCGGCGGTGTCGACGTGCTGGCGA
>JBEDUQ010000043.1:0-2210 GCA_040414855.1 Actinomycetota bacterium | reverse complement strand
CGTCGAGCCCGATCACGTTCGGCACGCCGATCGACACGGTCGTCGCGGAGCCTCTGGACGCCGGCGGGACCGAGTTGTGGGACGGCGCGCGCGACCCGTGGTCCGGCCGGCTCAGCGAGATCGCCGCAACCACCATCGCCCCGGCGATCACCGCCGCGCCCACGGCGATCACCGTCACCACCCAGACCCGCCGCCGCCCGCCCGGCCGGTCGCCGCCCCGGTCCTCGAGGTCGAGGTCGGCGTCGGCGTGGTCGTGGTTGGTCCAGGGGTCCTTGCCGGTGCTTGAGTCGCCGGCGAGCCGGTGGTCGTCGGTCGTGCGGCCGTCGGCGCTGTGGTCCTCTTGGTCCTCGAAGGGCCGCTCGCCGGTCCGGTCGCCGGACCGCTCGCTCCGGTCGCCCGGCCGCTCGCCGGGGTCGCCGGGCCGCTCGCCCAGGTCGCGGAGACGGTCGAGGCGGCCGCGCCGGTCGCGGCCTCCGGCCTCGGCGAGGCGGCGGGCGGCGTCGAGGTCGCCGAGGTCCCCGGGGTGCGTGACCGGCGCGGTCACCCAGGTCGGCCGGGTGGGCGCGAGCTGCTCGGTCGACGCCCCCGACTCCTCGGGCGCCACCGGCTCGCCCGCGCCCCCCGGCCACCCGGCGGCGAGCTGCCGGCCGTTGCGGGCGAGCACCGCGAAGGCCGGCCGGACCGTCGGGTGCCCGGGCTCCGACTCCCGCGCGAGGTGGAGCAGGTCGGCCCGCACCGCCTCCGCGCCCTGGTACCGGTCGATCGGGTCCGAGGAGGTCAGCCGCGCGATCACCTGACGGACCTGGAAGGTCAGCCTGGTGCTGACCATCGGCGTCACGGTCGCGGACCCTTCGGGCGCCGAGCGCTCGGTCGCCACCCCGGTGACCATCTCGTGGAGCATCGCCCCGAGCGCGGCGAGGTCGTCCTGGAGGTCGCCGCGCAGCTCGCCCTTGAGGTCGCGCCGCACGTCCACGTGCTCCGGCAAAACCTCGTCGAGGTCGTACCCGGACCCGGGGTCGGGTCCTCCGTGCGCCTGGCGCGGGTCTCGTGGCTCGGGGGCATCGCCGCGCTCGTCGTGGTCGGCGGCGACCTCGCGCATCCAGGCGGCGCCGAAGCCGACCACGGTGACGCGCTGGTCGCCGAGGATCACGTCGGCGGCGTCGAGGCTGCCGTGCGCCAGGCCGACCCGGTGGGCAGCCGCCAGCGCCGCCGCCACCTCCGCGCCGACCGCCATCGCCTGGCCGACCGGCAGGGGGCCCCGCTCGGCCAGCAGCGTGCGCAGGTCGTTGCCGGGCACGTACTCGCGGATCAGGTAGGCGAGGTCGTCCTGCTGGCCCCAGTCGTAGACGCTGGCGACCGCTGGATGGTCGAGGCTCGCCATCAGCCGGGCGTGCCGGGCGAACCGGTCCTGGCCGGCGCCGCGGATCACCTGGATCACCACCGGACGGGCGAGCCGCAGGTCGCGGCCGAGGTAGTCCTCCACGCCGGCGCCGGCCCCGTTGCCGAGGCGCCCTCTCGCCTGGTACCGGTCGGCCAGCACCAGCTTGGCGTCTGGCATTCGGCCCCCTCTCGCGAGCGACGTGCCCCGGCCCGATGGGGGTCGGTCAGATCAAAGTCGGCGCGAGCGGGCCGAGACTGAACCAGCCGGGCCGACCCGTCCGGCGGGCGCGTGGGCCTGTCGATAGAGGGATATATGTGGATGTGACCGGCGTGGCGGCGCGAACCGCGCCGGCTGTGGAAGCCTGGCGGCTGGGGTCGGCAGCTCGGATCTGGAGGATGGCAATGGCGAACATGCCGGAGGGCGCGTGGCGCGAGTTCGTCGCGGGGCAGCCGAGGACCGCGAAGCTGGCGACGGTCAGGCGCGACGGGTCGCCGCACGTCGCGCCGGTCTGGGTCGCCCTCGACGGGGACGAGATCGTCTTCAACACCGGCGAGGCGACCGTGAAGGGCCGGGCGATCGCACGCGACCCGCGCGTCGCGATCTGCTTCGACGACGAGCGGCCGCCGTTCTCGTTCGTGATCGTGGAGGGCACCGCCAGGATCGTGCGCGACGAGGCGGAGAAGCTCCTCTGGGCCACCCGGATCGCCGCGCGCTACATGGGCGAGGACCAGGCCGAGGCCTACGGCAAGCGCAACGCCGTCCCCGGTGAGCTCCTGATCCGGGTCACCCCGACCAGGATCGTCGCCCAACAGGCGATCGCCGACTGAGC
>JBEDUQ010000042.1:0-18260 GCA_040414855.1 Actinomycetota bacterium | reverse complement strand
GTCGGGCTGGCCGGAGGGGCCTCGCCTGGGCGCGTGTCCGCGACCATCGGGAGGTCGACGCCCTTGTCCCTGGCGGTGTCGATGGCGAGCTGGTAGCCGGCGTCAGCGTGGCGCATCACGCCGGTGCCAGGGTCGTTGGTGAGCACCAGGTCGAGCCGGCGGCGTCCCTGCTCGGTGCCGTCGGCGACCACGACCACGCCGGCGTGGATCGAGCGTCCGATGCCGACGCCGCCGCCGTGGTGAACGCTCACCCACGAGGCGCCGGAGGCGGTGTTGAGCAGGGCGTTCAGGATCGGCCAGTCGGCGATCGCGTCGGAGCCGTCGGCCATGGCCTCGGTCTCTCGGTACGGCGACGCCACCGAGCCTGAGTCGAGATGGTCGCGACCGATCACGATCGGCGCGCCGACCTCGCCCCAGGCCACCAGGTCATTGAATGCCAGCCCCGCCAGGTTCCGCTCCCCGTAGCCGAGCCAGCAGATGCGTGCCGGCAGGCCCTGGAACCGGACACGCTGCTCGGCCATGCGCAGCCAGCGCACCAGGCGCTCGTCGTCGGGGAACAGGTCGATCACGGCCTGGTCGGTGCGGCGGATGTCCGCCGGGTCGCCGGACAGGGCGGCCCACCGGAACGGGCCCTTGCCCTGGCAGAACAGGGGGCGGATGTAGGCGGGGACGAACCCGGGATAGCTGAAGGCGTCGGAGAACCCGGCGGCGCGCGCCTCGCCGCGCAGGTTGTTGCCGTAGTCGAACACCTGGGCCCCGGCGCGCTGGAAGCCGACCATCGCCTCGCAATGGCTGGCCATCGACTCTCTGGCCTGCTTGACGTAGCCGTCGGGGTCGCTCGTCCTCGCGGCGGGCGCGTCGCCCGGGTCGAGGCCGACCGGCAGGTAGCCGCCCAGTGGGTCGTGCGCCGAGGTCTGGTCGGTGACGACGTCGGGACGGAACCCGGCGCCGAGCAGCTCGGGGAGGATCTCGGCGGCGTTGCCCAGCAGGCCAACCGACAGCGGCCGCCGCTCGCGCGCCGCCGCCTCGACCCGCTCGACCGCGTCGGTGAGATCCTCCGCCTGCTCATCGAGGTAGCCCGTGGCGATGCGGCGGGCGATCCGGTCCGGGTCGACCTCGACGCAGAGGGCGACACCCTCGTTCATGGTGACCGCCAGCGGCTGGGCGCCACCCATCCCGCCGAGGCCGGCGGTGAGCACGACCTTGCCCGCCAGGCTGGGCCAGCCGTTCGCCTCGGCGACCGCTGCGAAGGTCTCGTAGGTGCCCTGGAGGATCCCCTGGGTGCCGATGTAGATCCACGAGCCGGCGGTCATCTGGCCGTACATGGTCAGGCCTGCCGCCTCCAGCTCGCGGAACTCCTCCCAGGTGGCCCAGGCCGGGACCAATAGGGAATTGGCGATCAGCACGCGGGGCGCGAAGGAATGGGTCCGGAAGACGCCGACCGGCTTGCCGGACTGGACCAGCAGCGTCTCGTCGTCGCGCAGCCGCCGCAGCGTCTCGACGATCCGGTCGAAGCTGTGCCAGTCCCGCGCCGCCCTGCCGGTGCCGCCGTAGACGACCAGGTCGTCGGGGCGCTCAGCGACCTCGGGATCGAGGTTGTTGCAGAGCATGCGCAGGGCGGCCTCCTGCTGCCACCCAAGGCAGGACAGCTCCGGCCCGCGAGGGGCTCGGACCGGTCTGGCACCTTCCATCTCGCTTCCTCCTCTCCAGCCGCCCGCCGCTGGTCCATCGGCGCGGCGACGGCCGCCCGCCGCTGGTCCACCGGCGCAGCGACGGCCGGCCGCTGGTCCATCGGCGGGACGACGGCCGCCGCCCGCACGACTACGCGAGCGTCGGGACCACCCTCCTCGCCGCGGCCACCAGCTCGCCATCCACGACCAGGCGCTCCACCGCGGCCATGTCGGGCGCCAGGTAGCGGTCCTCGTCCAGGCGCGCCACGTCGCGCCGGAGCCGTTCCATGACCGCGGCGACGGCCGGCCCAGGCAGCAGCGGCGCGCGCAGGTCGATCGCCTGTGCGGCGCACAGCGCCTCGATCGCGACCGTCCTGGCCACGTTGACGAGCACCTTGCGAAGCTTCAGCCCGGCCGTCCAGCCCATGGAGACGTGGTCCTCCTGGTTGCCCGAGGTGGGGATCGAGTCCACAGAGGCCGGATGGGCCAGGACCTTGCAGTCGCTCACCAGGGCCGCGGCCGTGTACTGCGTCAGCATCAGCCCGGAGTTGAGGCCCGGGTCGGTGGCCAGGAACGGCGGCAGGTCGTGGTTCAGCGCCGGGTCGAGCAGCCGGTCGACGCGGCGCTCGGAGATGTTGGCGAGCTCGGTGAGCGCGATCGCCAGGAAATCGAGCACGAACGCCAGCGGCTCGCCGTGGAAATTGCCGACGCTGACGACGTCCCCGGAGTCCGCGAACACGACCGGGTTGTCGGTCACCGAGCCGAGCTCGCGTTCGACCACCTGGCGCGCGAAGGAGATCACGTCGCGGCAGGCCCCGTGCACCTGGGGCGCGCAGCGCAGCGAGTAGGCGTCCTGGATGGCGTGGTCGGAGTGGCGGTGGCTCGCCAGGATTGGGGAGTCCGCGAGCAGCTCACGCAGGTTGTCGGCACTGGCGAGCTGGCCAGGGTGGGGGCGCAGCTCGTGGAGCCGCCGCTGGAAGGGCCGGTCGGTGCCGAGCAGCCCCTCGATCGACATGGCGCAGGCGACGTCGGCCGCGGTGGCCAGGGCCTCGGCGTCGCTCAGCGCCAGGCAGGCGAGCGCGAGCATCCCCTCGGTGCCGTTGACCAGCGAGAGCCCCTCTTTGTATGAGAGCTCGAGCGGTTCCAGCCCGGTGCGCGCGAGCCCCTCGACCGCCGGCATCCGCTCGCCGTCGACCTCGACCTCTCCCTCGCCGAGCAGCGGGAGGGCGAGATGCGCGAGCTGGGCCAGGTCGCCAGAGGCGCCGACCGAGCCGTGCTCCGGGATGACCGGGGTGACGCCGGCGTCGAGCAGGGCGAGTAACGATTCGACCACGTCCGGCCGGACTCCGGAATATCCCTGGACCAGGGTCCTCGCCCGGAGCAGCTGCATCGCCCGGACGACCTCGGCGGGGAGCGGGTCGCCGCTGCCGGTGGCGTGGGACAGCACGATCCGTCGTTGCAGCTCGCGCAGGTCGGAAGGGGCGATCGGCGTGTTGGCGAGCAGGCCGAACCCGGTAGACACTCCGTAGGCGCGCCGACCGTCGGCGACGGCCCGCTCGACCACGCCCCGCGCGCCGGCCATGCGCTTGCGTCCCTCGTCGCCGAGCTCGACCGGGGCCCGGCCACGGGCGACGCGGATCACCTCGTCGATGCTCAGCGGACCACCGTCCAGCACGACCCGCCCGCGCCCAGCGTCCTTGCTCAGCCCAGCCATGGATGCATCCTAGCTACGGCCATCTCCCACGACCATGCCGGAACTCGGCTGGCTCCGAATGCTTGGCGGGCCCACTCGCGGGACAGTCTAAAAGAGCAGGGCGGCAACGACGGAAGCCACCGCAGCCACGCAGAACTACGTAGTGAATCGGTCAATGTCAACCCAAGGACCAGCGGATACGAGATCGGCATGCGGAACTTGGCAAGAGATTGATGCAAGATCGCGAGAGTTGGGCCATGCTGGTGGTGCGGCCCGGCGGAAACCGGGAGAGGCAAGGAGACGACGACATGGGCACCGACTTCCCGAGCGACACAAGTAGCACCAGCACCCCCACCCTGCAGCGCGAGGTGTGCGACAAGTGCGGCTCGCGCATGACGCTCCAGAGCTCTGCCTACGGCTTCGAGCGCTGGGAGTGCCCGAAGTGCCACCAGATCGTCGGCATCGACCGCGATCCGGAGGTTGGCGGCCGTTTCCAGATCGACCGTGGCCAGCCTTGGAACTACGCTCCGGACGCGTTCAAGAACTAGACACGCAGCACCAGGCGGCACGGAGTCGCTGAGGACGCCGGCCGAACGCTTCACATGCAGTTGGACGTTGGCGAGGGGGCCCCACGAGGGGTCCTCGCTTGGTCTTCGGATCAGGAAACGCGCCACGTGCCCGAGGGCCGGACACCCCTCGACGGTCCTGGGCACGACCCGGCCAAGGACGGCCCAGCGCCGCACGCATCGTTCCACCGCCCTCACCGCGCCTCGCGTCGAGGAGCCTCCCCCAGGCGGAACCCGCAGATGTGACGTCCGGCGAAGCATGCTGTCCTCCGAGTCCCCGAGTCCCGCCTCCGGCGATCGTCGCCGTCGGTCATGGATCGGATCGTTCGGACGATCGTGACCGGTTCTGTGCAACCCTGCTCACCGTTATCCACACCCCCCACTGGCGGCTTGCGAACCTGGCCGGCGCAGGCCATCGCGGGCGAGCGGGCGATGCTGCCCTGTACGATGCGGGCGCACCCCCAACGCCGACCCATGAGGGACTCGAATCGTGCCCAATACCACCGTCTACCTGGTTCGTCATGGGCACGTCGAGAACCCGGACCGGGTCCTCTACGGGCGGCTGCCCGGGTTCAACCTCTCGGCGCGGGGACGTGCGCAGGCCGAGCTGCTCGGCAGGCACTTCGCGGGCGTGCCGCTGACCGCGGTGATCGCGAGTCCGCTGGAGCGCGCCCAGCAGACGGCCGCGGCGATCGCGGCGCCGCACGACCTCAAGCTCGAGACCGACGAGCGCCTGATCGAGGCAAGCAGCATCTTCGAAGGCGTCGCCGGCAATTTCGGCTGGTACATCCTCCGCAACCCGGGGATCTGGTGGAAGTTGCGGGACCTGCGGACCCCGTCCTGGGGCGAGCGGAACATCGACCTGGCCGAGCGCGTCCAGGCGGTGGTCGCCTCGGTCAGGGACCGCTTCGCGGGCGAGCGGGTCGTGCTGGTCTCGCATCAGGCGCCGATCTGGGTCGCACGGCTCGCGTTCGAGCGGAAGCCGCTCAGCCATTGGCCCGGAATGCGGCGCTGCCGCCTTGGCAGCGTGACCATGCTGGAGTTCGACGGCGACCACCTGGAGCGGGTCAGCTACTCCGAGCCCGCGGCAGCCGCGCTGCGCGCGCCGAGCCCGGCCGTGCCGCCGCCTGACGGCCAGCCCGGCCTGGGGAGCCTGCCCCCCGCCCAAGCCTTGGGCGACCACCCTCGTCCGCCGCAGGGATCGCCGCCCGGCGCCGGAGCCTGACGCCCCGCTCCGCCCTCGCCCCCGCGGGGAAGCCTGCCCCGCGTCCCGCCCCGCCCCCGCGGGAGAGCCCGCCCCCCGCCCCCGCGGGAGAGCCTGCCCCGCGTCCCGCCCCCACGCCGGCGAGGAAGCACCGCAGCGCGTGCACGCCCGCGGCGGCCGGCCTCACCGCCCGGCGGCGGCTACTGGTCCTCGGCGGCGAGGAGGCGGAGGAGGTCCTCGCCGAACTGGTCGAGCTTGGCGGGGCCGATCCCCTCGACCGCGAGCAGCTCGCCGCGGCTTCGGGGTCGCCGCTCGGCGAGGGCGGCGAGGGTCCGGTCGTTGAAGACCACGTACGCGGGGACGCCGGCCTCGGTCGCCCGCTCCCGCCGCCAGACGCGCAGGCGCTGGGCCAGCGGCGAATCGGGCGGTCGGGGACGGACCCCGTTCGGACCGCCGAGCCCGGCCGCGACCGCCCGCTGCCGCACCCGGACGCCGGCCGGCACCAGGTCGTCGAGGAAGCGGGAGGGCTTGCGCGGCTGCTCACGGCCTGTCGAGCCCACCCGGCGGGCGGTCCAGCCCAGCCACAGGTGCACCCTGGCCCTGGTCAGGCCCACGTAGAGCAGCCGCCGCTCCTCGTCGATCTCCGCCGGCGTGGTGGCCTGCCGGATCGGCAGCAGGCCCTCTTCCAGCGAGGGCAGCAGCACCGCGTCGAACTCGAGCCCCTTGGCGCGGTGGTAGGTGATCAGGTTGACCCCCCCGCCGACCCCGGCGGCCTCGTCGGCGGCGCGCCGCTCGACGTCGGCGAGGAACGCGGTCATGTCGGCGTGCTCGTCCGACGCCTCCAGCCGCTCGGCGATCCCGAGCAGGCTGACCAGGCTGGCGTGGCGCTGGCGCGCTTCCTCGCCGTCCGGCTCCTGATCGCGCCGGAAATCGATGCGCTCGAACCAGATCGCCTCGATCGCGTCGACCAGGCCTCCCTCGGTGGCGCGGCCGGCCCGGGGCCGCAACAGCCGTAGCGCCTGACGGACCTCCTGGCGGCGGAAGAACAGCTCGCCGCGGACCTGGTAGCGAATCCCGGCGCCGGCCAGCGCCTCCTCGACCGGGGGGATCTGGGCGTTGGTCCGGAGCAGCACCGCGACCTCGTCGAGCGGGACGTCGGCGTCGCCGAGCCGCCGGACCTGCGCGACCAGCGCCGCGAGCTCCGCATCGGACGACTCGAAGGCGGCGACGATCGGTTCCGGTCCCGGCTCCCTGGTCGCGACCAGGCGCTTCGGCCGGGAGCCACGCTGGCGGCCGGCGCGGGCGAGCAGGCGATTTGCCATGCCGAGCACCTGCTCGGTCGAGCGGTAATTGCGCTCGAGCTGGAACACCCGCGCACCGGGAAATCGGCGCGAGAAACCCAGAAGGTATTCGCTGGAGGCGCCGGTGAAGGTGTAGATCGTCTGGTCCTCGTCACCGACCACCGCCAGGTCGCTCCGGTCGCCGAGCCAGGCGTCGAGCAGGGCCTGCTGGAGTGGGTTGGTGTCCTGGTACTCGTCGACCGAGAACCAGCGGTAGCGGCCGCGGAACTCCTCGGCGACGTCCGGGTTCGACTCCAGGCCGGCAAGCATCCGTGTGAGCATGTCCTCGAAGTCAATGCGGCCGGCGCGCTGCTTGGCGCGTTCGTAACGGCGGTAGAGGCCGGCGAACAGGTCGGCGGGCAGCGGCACGTTCCGCGACTTGTCGGCGACGGCGTCCTGGTAGCGGTCGGGGTCGATGCGGCGCGCCTTGGCCCATTCGATCTCGTCCGCGAGGTCCTTGAGCGGCGTGAACTTGTACCCCCCGGGCAGGCTGCGCTGGAGGGGCGCGAGCAGCGGCGCCTTGGACTCCAGCACCTCGGGAAGGCGGTCGGAATCCAGCCGCGGCCAGAAGTAGCGGAGCTGGCGCCATGCGGCCGCATGGAAGGTGTTCGCCTGCACTCCGGGAAAGCCGAGCGACCCGAGCCGCTCGCGCATCTCCCCCGCCGCCTTCTCGGTGAAGGTGACCACCAGGACATGGCCGGGATGGACCGCCCCGGTCGCGATCGCGTAGGCGACCCGCCGCGAGATGACGCGGGTCTTGCCGGTGCCAGCGCCGGCGAGGATGCACACCGGACCGCTGGTCGCCTCGACCGCCTCGCGCTGCGCGGGGTTCAGATCATGAAGCAGAAACTTCGGGTGCATGCCCGCGAGTCTGCCACATCGACCCGACGCCGCCAGCGGTCCGTCCACAGGCCTCCGCCACGTGAACGCCCGACGGGCCGGCCGGGTGGACGCCCGCTGGGCGCCGCGCGAGCCGCCGTCCGTCATCGAGGCTCCTACACGCCGAGGCCGTGGAGCGGGTCGTGGTCGCCGGTCCGGTGGACGACCCGCTGGACCTTGCCGATCTCGACGCGCGGCAGCGTGCCGCCCGGGACCACACGGATCTCTGGGCGGAGCGCGAGCCGCCGCTCCAGCGCCACCGCGATCTCGGCGCGGGCGCGCTCGGCGTCGCCGCCGGACCCGTCCGCCAGCTCACAGACCACCACCAGGCTCGGCATGGTCTGGGTGCGGTCGACCACCAGGAGATACTGCGTGCCGACCGCCGGCTCGGCGAGCAGCACCGCCTCGACCTCGCTCGGGTAGACGTTGACGCCGCGGATCACCAGCATGTCGTCGGCCCGCCCGACGACCTTCGACATGCGCGCCAGGGTGCGCCCGCAGGGGCACGGCGACGGGTCCAGCGAGGCGATGTCGCCCGTCCTGTAGCGGAGCACCGGCATCGCCTCGCGCGTCAGCGTGGTGAACACCAGCTCGCCGACGGTGCCGGGCGGCATCGGCGCGCCGCTGGCCGGGTCGACGACCTCGACCAGGAAATGGTCCTCGTTGACGTGCAGGCCGTTCTGCGCCTCCACGCACTCGCAGGACACACCTGGGCCGATGACCTCGGAGAGCCCGTAGATGTCGAGCGCCTTCAGGCCCAGCAGCGCCTCGATCTTGGTGCGCATCGCGGCGGTCCACGGCTCGGCACCGAGGATGCCCGCCCGCAGCCGCAGCTCGTCGACGCCGATACCCTCCTCGACCAGGACCTCGCCGAGGCGCGCGGCGTAGGAGGGCGTGCAGCAGAGCACCTCGGCGCCGAGGTCGCGGAGCAGCAGTACCTGGCGCGCGCTCTGTCCCGACGAGACCGGCACCACCGTGCAGCCCATCAGCTCGGCGCCGCCGTGCAGGCCGAGGCCGCCGGTGAACAGCCCGTAGCCGTAGGCGACGTGGGTGACCGTGCCGGGATCGGCGCCGGCACAGCCGAGCGCGCGGGCGCAGACCTCCGCCCACAGCGCGAGGTCGGCCCGCGAGTAGCCGACCAGCGTCGGCCTGCCGCCGGTGCCGGACGAACCGTGGACCCGGACGACCTGCTCGCGCGGGACGGTCAGCATGCCCCACGGGTAGCGGTCCCAGAGGTCGCGCTTGGTGGTGAACGGGAGCGACGTGAGGTCGTCGAGGCCGACGGTCGCTCCGTCCTCGACGCCGGCGTCGTCGAGCCGCTCGCGGTACATGGGGTTGCGCTCGCGCAGCCGCGCCACCAGCACGCTGAGCCGCTCGGACTGAAGGGCCGCGCGCTCGTCGGGCGACATCGCCTCGGCCCGCTGGTTCCACATCGTCGTCATGGCGCCTCCCGGCTCGCTCGTCAATGGATCGTATCCGCCGCGGGCGCGGCCGGCGCGATCGGCCGGGGCCGGCACGAGTGGCCCGGTGCGTTGAGAGCGGCCGGGATCGGCGCGATCGGCATCGGCGTCCGGCCGGGCTGTCCGGTCCAGCCGGTACCGTTTCGCTTTCGATGGGACCTGAGCGGTCCGCGGCCGCCCGGCCACGGCCACGGACGAGCGGGAGGAAGCATGGGCGAGGAGGCACCGGCGATCGTGCATATCGCCGCGCTGGCGGTCGACTGCGCGGAGCCGGAGTCGCTGGCCCGCTGGTGGAGCCGACTCCTCGGCGGCTCGGTCGAGGTCGACGCGGAGGGCATCGCGACCCTGTACGCCGTCGACGGGCTGGCGATCGACTTCGTGCGCGTACCCGAGCCGAAGACGGTGAAGAACCGCCTGCACCTGGACCTCCGCGGCGGCGATCTCGCCGCCACGACGGCGCGGGCGATCGCGCTCGGCGCGACCAGGGCCGACGACATCTACGATGGCGGGCGCTGGCAGGTCCTGCGCGACCCCGAGGGCAACGAGTTCTGCATCCTGGCGCCACGACCCTGAACGTATCTATCCAGCGTCCGGCAGCGACTGGGCACTCGTTCAGTCGAGCTTCGCGGAAGGGCTCGGCGACCGCCGCGGCGAGGGTCGGCACCGCCGGACCCGGGTTCGCGGGCGGGGCGTGACGTGGCAAACTTCGCTGGAGCTCGCGATCGGGCGGTGTGGACGACCGCCGCCGAGCGAGACCGTTGCACCGCGAGGAGTCGGGACCCCTGATGGACGAGCACGCAGGCCGCATCACCATCATCGCCTCGTCGACGATGGTCCACCAACGAGTCAGATGCCTGGTCTGCGACCGCCCGGTCGACCATCGGGTCGTGTTCATGACCAACGACGCCCGGGTGCTGCACGCCGGCTGCGTTCCCGACCACGTGAAGGTCCCGATCAGCGTGCTGCTCCAGGCGATCCGCCGGCTCGAGCGGATGGTCGAGCGGGCGCGCGCCGGCGAGTTCCGCGACCTCAACGGCGGCGCCGCCGCCCAGTCCCCAAACCCAACCCGTCCGCCCGGCGCGGCCTCCGAGTCGCCGACCCCCACCCGGCCGCCCGGGTCCGCGGACTAGCGGACGGGGATCCGCACGGCGAGGAGAGAAGCAGGGACGAGCGGGGAGAGCGCGCGACTGGCGAGGAGAGGGCCGGTCGTCAGCGGCCAAACCAGGCCTTGACCTGCGGGTTCTTTGCCTCGATCGAACGTCCGTTCTATCCTGGCCGGCATGCAGACTTTCAGTGACCTGCGCGGCGAGCACCGGGAATCGACGGACCTCCCGCTGTTCGACACGCCGGCGGTCGAGCGGACCTTCGACACCCCAGAGTTCCGCGGCGTGACCTTCTACGAGGTCGAGGCCAAGTCGATCCTGAACCGGGTCCCGGCCATGGCCCGGATGGGCTTCGAGTGGACCATCAACGTCTACCGCGGCTGCGTCCACGCGTGCGCCTACTGCTTCGCCCGGCCGACTCACGAGTACCTCAACATGAGCGCCGGCGAGGATTTCGAGCGCAAGATCGTCGTCAAGGTCAACGCCCCCGAGGTGCTCCGCCGCGAGCTGCGCAAGCGTAGCTGGAAGGGCGACCACGTCGCGATGGGCACCAACACCGACCCCTACCAGCGCTGCGAGGGTCGCTACCGGCTGACCAGGGGCGTGCTCGAGGTGCTGCGCGACTACGCCAACCCATGCTCGATCCTGACCAAGTCGCCGCTGCTGCTCCGCGACCTGGACCTGTTCACGGATTTGGTCGAGAGCGCCGGGTTCGCCGCCAACCTGT
The DNA here is from genome assembly GCA_040414855.1 of Actinomycetota bacterium. Lineage (GTDB taxonomy): Bacteria > Actinomycetota > CALGFH01 > CALGFH01 > CALGFH01 > DASVXQ01. Next base: position 7,618 of record JBEDUQ010000042.1, on the reverse strand, counting down.
CGATCGGCACGCTGGACGAGGAGGTCTGGAAGCGGACCGAGCCGGGCACGCCGCACCCGCGCGCCCGCATGGAGGCGGTGAAGAAGCTCAACGCCGCCGGCGTGCCCACAGGCGTGTTGGTCGCGCCGATCCTGCCGAGCATCTCCGACGCTCCCGAGCAGATCAGGGAGGTCGTGCGGGCGGCCGCCGACGCGGGCGCCAGCCATGTCGCCCCGATCACGCTGCACCTGCGCCCGGGCGTGAAGGAGGAGTTCATGCCCTGGCTCGAGCGGGAGTACCCGGAGCTGGTCGCCGACTACCGGCGGATGTACCCGGGCTCGAACGCGCCGAAGGCGGTCCGCGAGGAGATCGGCGACCGTTTCCGCGCCGCCAGCCGCCGCCACCCGCTGGCCGAACCCCGGCCCGACCCAGCCACCGGCCGCCTGCCGCCCAAGACCCCAGACAAGGAGGACCCGCCCGAGCAGCTCTCCCTGTTGGGCTGAGCGGGAAGGCCAGGTCGTCGCGCCGGGCCCGCACCGTCAGCACCTCAACTCATGGAGATGCCGACGCTGGGGACCTCCTCGCCGGCGGCGATCAGGGCGCTGCCGACGATGGTGCGGGCGGTGGCGGCGAAGCGGACCCGATCGGGGGTCGCGGGAGGGGGCGGGACGACCTCGGCGGCGCCGAGGGCGACCAGCGGGTCGAGGAAGACCGCCGTGATCGTGTGGACCAGCCATGGGGCGTCGGGCAGACCGATCCGCTCGCGGACGGCCCTCGCGAGCGCGGGGACCTTGACGTCGACGCCCGGGGGCAGGCCGAACAGCAGCCGCAGGACCTTGGCACGGGCCTCTCGCAGGGTCCGCAGCTCCGCCTCAGGAGCGTCGTGGAGCAGTTCGACCCAGGGCACGCGGTGGCACCAGGCGGCGTAGGTGAGGCCGGAGCGGAGGTCGCGATGGAGCCGCTCCCAGGGATGGCGCAGGCTGGTCACCTCGATCCGCTGGCCGCGATCCCGCAGCAGGCCGACTGCCTGGGCGAGACAGCGCAGCAGCTCGACCGCGGCCAGGTCGCGTTCGGGTGTGCCGCGCGAGCGTTGGAGCTCGAGCGCTTCGGTGAGCAGTCGCACCTCGGCGCGCGCCAGGCGCCCCTGCGAGTCGAGCGCGAGGCCGCGGCGATCGGCGACCAGGTTGACCATGATCTCGAGGCGGGTCAGCAGCCCGCCCTGTCGGATGGAGACGGGCTCCAGGGTCGGCACTTGGGTGGTTCCCTTCGCTGGGGGGAGGGGGAAGCCGAACCAGCTTGACACCCGGCCGAACCAGTCAAAACCGCTGTCGCAATTCTGTGGAAAACCATTCCTGGAGCCTGGACCGAAGGCAATCCGCCGGGACCGCGGGCAATTCGCTCCGGGCCTGCGGGATTCCGGCGGACCCGCTGGCAATCGGGGCCCACGGGGAATCCGGCCCGGAAACCTCACGACCCCCAGAGCCTTGGTGCTGTGGCTCTGGGGGTCGAAGTGGTGTTGCCGCCGGCTCGGCTGGGGGGGGACGCCGGCACGTCTCCTTCATCGGCGCCGGCGGATCAGCAGGCCTCGGCCTGCTGATCGTCGACGCCGATGGGGAGAGGGTGGACAGGGTGCTTACGGGGTCGCCCCCGGGATCGCTTGAATGGGACAGGGTGGCCGTCGACGAAGACCTCTCCACCCCAGACGCCCCATGGCTCGTGGCGCTCGACCGCGCCGGCGAGGCACGAGGCCCGGAGGGGGCACGGCCGGCACAGCCGCTTTGCCCGCTCCAGCTCGCGGGGAGACTCGGAGAAGTACAGCTCGGGGCCCTCCTGTACGCAGGGCAAGGCCCGGTCGGGCGGAACCAGCTCCAGGACCTGCATGTTCGGGTCGCTCCTTCGATGGTCGTTGCGCGAGGTGACTGAGCTCTTGGCGGAAACAGAAAGGCCGTGGGGGTTGCCCACGGCCTTCGCGTCTTCTCGGAGCCGACTTGGAGGTCGCTCCGGGAGGCATGGCTAGCCTGATGCCTCCTTGGGACGCAAGGCCGTTGGGGCCGTACCGCCTGTGCCATTCGGACCGTTCATGAACCCAGACACACGGGTCCCCTCAACGAGTTGACGCGGCCCGACGGTGCGCGGGTGCGGCTTCGGGCGCACGGCGGTACCGATCCCACTGGGCAGGTCGAACTGCCCACACGGGATCTGATACACGGCGGTGAGCCTGGAACTCACAACCCTTGTACCTCCTCGGGACTGCGGCTTACGCCGCGGGGACCAACCGAACCTGGCGAACGACGGCACCTCGACATCAGCGGGCACCCTTCGATATCGAGGCAGCAATCGGGCGCCGTCAGCTACCCTCGCAGAGATGTGTTCACCCGGTCAAGCAATTATTCGAAGATCTCGGTGAACTTCTTCTGGGACGCCGTCGGGCCCGGAGCTTCCGCCCCGGGCCCGAATCACCGGCCGCGCGCACGCCGCGCGCAGGCCGCGCCCGCCGCGAGCGCCGCGGCCAACCGCGCGGTCAGTACTGCGCCATCTCGTGGTCGATCGTCTTGGCGTAGGCGACGATGCCGCCGCCGAGGTGCTTGGCGGTCGAGAACCCGGACTGCTTGAGCAGGGCGAGCGCCTCGGCGGAGCGCCCGCCGGTCTTGCAGTAAAGCACCACCGGCTCGGTCTGCGGCAGCTCGGTCAGCCGCCCGGGCAGCTCCCCCAGGGGGATCAGCTTCGCGCCGGGCAGCCGGTTGATCTGCCACTCCGCGGGCTCGCGCACGTCGATGATCTCGATCCGCGAGCCGTCGTCGATCAGCCGCTTGAGCTCGGCCGGGGTCAGGGTCGAGCCCGCGGCCGCGCGCTGGGCATCGTCGGAGACGACGCCGCAGAACTCCTCGTAGTCGATCAGCTCGGTTACCGTCGGGTTCTTGCCGCACACGGGGCACTCGGGATCCTTGCGGACGCGGATGTCCTTGAAGGACAGCTCCAGTGCGTCGTAGATCACCAGGCGGCCGACCAGCGGGTCGCCGATCCCGGTGATGAGCTTGATCGCCTCGTTGGCCTGGATCGAGCCGACGGTCGCGCAGAGCACGCCGAGCACGCCACCCTCGGCGCAGGACGGGACCATCCCCGGCGGCGGCGGCTCGGGGTAGAGGCAGCGGTAGCAGGGACCGTGCTCGGCCCAGAACACGCTGGCCTGGCCGTCGAAGCGGTAGATCGAGCCCCACACGTAGGGCTTGCCCTCGAGCACGCAGGCGTCGTTGACCAGGTAGCGGGTCGGGAAGTTGTCGGACCCGTCCACGACCAGGTCGTAGCCGCGGATGATCTCGCGGGCGTTGTCCGAGGTCAGCCGGGTCGGGTGCTCGGTGACCTCGACGTAGGGGTTGATCTCGTTGATCTTCTCGTGGGCGCTCTCGAGCTTCGGCCGGCCGATGTCGGAGGTGCCGTGGATCACCTGCCGCTGGAGGTTGGACGCGTCGACCTCGTCGAAGTCGACGATGCCGATGCGCCCGACGCCGGCCGCCGCCAGGTACATGGCGTTCGGCGAGCCGAGCCCGCCGGCGCCGATCAGCAGGACGCTGGCGTTCTTGAGGCGCTTCTGCCCGTCCATCGCCACGTCGGGGATGATCAGGTGCCGCGAGTACCGGAAGATCTCGTCCCGGGACAGCTCGCCCGCCGGCTCGACCAATGCTGGCAATGCCATTCTTCGTTCCTTCACTCGTTGCGGCGGGACCTCAGATCGCGAACCCCATCGACCGCAGGGCGACCTTGCCGTCCTCGGTCATCAGGTCGGGCGTCCACGGCGGCGACCAGACCCAGTTGATCTCGACCTTCTCGATCCCGTCGAGGCCGACCAGCGCGGCGTCGGTGGCGCCCTCGATCATGTCGGTGAGCGGGCAGGCGACCGCCGTCAGGGTCATGTCCAGCTTGACCTTGCGGCCCTCGTCCTCGAACTCGACGCCATAGACCAGGCCGAGGTCGACGACGTTGATCCCCAGCTCGGGATCCTCGACCTGCATCATCGCGTCAAGCACCTGTGCCTCGGTGGCCATGTGCGTCAGTCCTTTCACGCCTCTCCAGGCAGCTTCTCGGCCTTGGCGGCGCTCGCCGCCGGGCCCTCCTCATCATGCAGGGTCTCGCCGTCGCCGAGCCCGTCCGACGCCCTGGCGGCGGCGTCCTTGAACGCCATCCACCCGAGCAGCGCGCACTTGACCCGGACCGGGTACTTGGCCACCCCGGCGAAGGCGATCCCGTCGCCGAGTTGGTCCTCGTCCGGCTCCCCCTCGCCGTGCATCAGGCGGCGGAAGCTCTCGGCCTGGTCGAGCCCCTCGGCGACTGGCCGGCCGAGCACCTGCTCGGACATGACCGACGCGGAGGCCTGCGAGATCGAGCAGCCGCTGCCGCGGACGGCGATGCCGGCCACCCGGTCGCCCTCGAGCCGCAGGTCGAGGGTGAGCTCGTCGCCGCAGACCGGGTTGTAGTGCCGCACCTCGACATGATCGCCCTCGAGCCGACCCGGATGGCGCGGCTTCTTGTAGTGATCGAGGATGATCTCCTGGTAGAGGTCTTCGAGGCTCAACGATCCCGTCCCCTCACTGAAACGTCGCTGTCTCTCAGGCGAACATTCGCTGGGCCTTGTCCAGGGCCGTGGCCAGCGCGTCCACTTCGTCGGTGGTGTTGTAGAGGTACACGGAGGCCCGCGTCGAAGCGCCCGTACCGAAGCGCCGGTGCAGGGGCTTGGCGCAGTGATCCCCGGCGCGGACCGCGATCCCCTCGGCGTCGAGCACCTGCGCGACGTCGTGGGGATGCACCTCTTCAAGCGTGAACGACACCACGCCGCCGCGTTGTTCCAGCTCGTTCGGGCCCAGCACCCGCAGGCCCTCGATCTCGGCGAGCCGGTCGAGCAGGTGCTCGGTCAGCCGGCGCTCGTGGGCCTTGACCCGGTCCATGCCGATCGCCTCGAGGTAGCCGATCGCGGCCGCGAGCCCGACCGCCTCGGCGACGTTCGGCGTTCCCGCCTCGAACCGCCAGGGGATGTCGTTGAAGGTCGACGACTCGAGGGTCACGTCGCGGATCATCTCGCCGCCCGCCAGGAACGGCTTCATGGAGTCGAGCAGGTCGGGCTTGGCGGCCAGCACGCCGATCCCGAACGGGCCGAGCATCTTGTGGCCCGTGAACGCCATGAAGTCGACGCCGAGGTCGTCGAATCGCGCGCCCAGGTGCGGCACGGCCTGCGAGGCGTCGGCGAGCACCAGCGCGCCGGCGGCGTGCGCGCGCTCGGCGACGGCCCGCACCGGGTTGACGGTGCCGAGCACGTTCGACATGGCCGAGACCGCGACCATCCGGGTGCGCTCGTTCAGCAGCCCGTGGTCGAGCGCGTCCAGCTCGAGCCGGAACTCGTCGGTGACCGGGATCGCGCGCACCTTGGCGCCGGTCAGCTCCGCGACCACCTGCCACGAGACCAGGTTGGCGTGGTGCTCCATCTCGGTGATAAGGATCTCGTCGTCCTCGCGCAGGTTCCGCAGGCCCCAGGCATACGCGACCAGGTTGATCGCCTCGGTGGCGTTCTTGGCGAACACCGTCCCGCGCCGGTCGGCGCCCACGAAGCGGGCGATCGCGTCCCTGGAGTCCTCGAACATGCGCGTGGACTCCTCGGAGAGCGCGTAGACCGCCCGGTGCACGTTGGCGGTGTGGTTGGCGTAGTACTCGCGCATGGCCTCGAGCACCCGCTCCGGCTTCTGGCTGGTGTTGGCCGAGTCCAGGTACACCAGCTGCTTGCCGTTCATCTCGCGGCGCAGGATCGGGAAGTCGCCGCGGATCTCAGCGGGGTCGAGCGCGCCCGCCGACCCGGAGGGACCGGCGGGAGCACTGCTCATGGTCGTCGTCATCGTGAAGGATGGCCTCCTCGGACCTGACCAGCGTCAGGCGGTCCGTGCCGACTCGCCGGCGCGCCAACGCTCGTAGCCGTGCTCCTCCAGCTCGTCGGCCAGCTCGGGACCGCCGGACTCGACGATCTTGCCGTCGACCATGACGTGGACGTGGTCGGGGGCGATGTAGCGCAGGATGCGGGTGTAGTGGGTGATCAGCAGCACGCCGAGGTCCGGGCCGCGCAGACGGTTGACGCCCTCGCTGACGACCTTCAGCGCGTCGATGTCGAGGCCGGAGTCGGTCTCGTCGAGGATCGCCAGCTGCGGCCCGAGCAGCGCCATCTGGAGGATCTCGTGGCGCTTCTTCTCGCCGCCCGAGAAGCCCTCGTTGAGACTGCGCTCGGCGAACTTCGGGTCCATCTCGAGCAGGCGCATCTGCTCGCGCAGCTCCTTGGCGAACTGCCGCACCGGCACGTCCTCGCCCTTGACCGCGTTCACCGCGGTGCGCAGGAAGTTGGTCACCGACACGCCAGGCACCTCGACCGGGTACTGCATCGCCAGGAACATGCCGAGCTTGGCACGCTCGTCAGGTGTCAGGCTGAGCACGTCGGTGCCCTTGAAGGTCGCCGCGCCGCCGGTGATCCGGTAGCGCGGGTGCCCGGCGAGGGCGTAGGCCAGCGTCGACTTGCCGGAGCCGTTCGGCCCCATCAGCGCGTGGACCTTGCCCTGCTCCACCTTGAGGTCGAGTCCGTGCAGGATCTCCTTGTCGTCGACGTTGACGTGAAGGTCCTCGATCAACAGGGTCGCGTCACTCATCGCTCTTCGTTTCGCTCCTTCGGTTTCAGGTCGTCTCCAGTGCGGCGGCCAGCTCCGCCCAGTCGTCGGGCAGGTCGACCAGCACGTCCTCCCCTTCCAGGCGGACCGGGAAGATCCGCACCGGCCGAACCGCCGGCGGGCTGTCGGGCTCGCCGGTCTGGAGGTCGAAGCGGCTGCCGTGCAGCGCGCACTCCAGGGTGTGGTCCTCGACCCAGCCCTCGGACAGCGGGTAGTCCTCGTGGCTGCAACGGTCCTCGGTCGCGTACACGCCGTCCTCGGCGCGGACCAGCGCGACCGCGACCTCGCCGTCGTCGGACAGCTCGACGCGGTGGCCCCGGTCGACCTCGAGCTCCGCGAGGGAGGCGAGGCGCACGAACGGCATCAGGCGGCCACCTCCCTGGCGAGCTCCGCCTCGAGGGCCGCTTCGAGGCGGCGCCGGACCGCGGGGATCGCGACCTGGGCCAGGATCTCCTCGAAGAAACCGAACACCACCAGGCGACGCGCCTGCTCGCGCGGGATGCCCCGCGACTGGAGGTAGAACAGGTGCAGGTCGTCCACCCGACCGGTGGCGGCGGCGTGGGCGGCGCGCACGTCGGAGTTGAGGATCTCGAGGAACGGGTTCGCCTCGGCGTGCGCGTGCCTCGACAGCACCAGGTTCCGCATCGTCTGGGCCGCGTCGCTGCCGCGCGCGCCAGGGCTGATGATCAGGTTACCGTTGAAGATGTTGCGCGAGCCGCCCAGCAGCCCGGCCTTGTAGAGCAGGGTCGAGCGGGCGAAGGGCTCGGCGTGGGTCACCGTCGCCCTGTGCTCGAACCGCTGGCCCTCGTCGGCGAAGACCGCGCCGAGGAAGTCGGCCTCGGCGCCCTCGGCCAGCCGGGCGTCGGGCGCGATCCGCACCACGCCGCCGCCGAGGGTGACCACCAGCGAGCGGTAGCTGCCCTGGCGGCCGACCACCGCGCGCTGGA
>JBEDUQ010000041.1:0-8883 GCA_040414855.1 Actinomycetota bacterium | reverse complement strand
GCGGGTCGACGCGGTGCTGGTGCTGGACGGCGCGCTGGTGCCGGTCGACTCCAAGTTCCCGCTCGAGGCGTTCGCGCGCATGGCGGCCGCCGAGCAGGGCGACGCCGCGCGGGCGCTGCACCGGCGCGCGTTCGTGCGCGACTCGCGGAGGCACGTCGACGCCATCGCCGACAAGTACATCCGGCCGGACGAGGGCACCTTCGACTTCGCCCTCTGCTACCTGCCGTCCGAGGCGGTCTACTACGAGTTCCTGCGCGAGGAGCCCCCGGGCGAGTCGGCCTTCCGCTACGCGCTGGAGCGACGGGTCTTCCCGGTGTCGCCGGCGACCTTCTACGCGTACCTGCTCTCGGTCGGCGTCGGCCTGCGGGGCCTGAGGGTCGAGGCGAACGCCCGGCTGGTGCTCGACGCGCTCTCGGCGCTGCGCGGCGACCTCGAGCGCTTCCAGGCTGACTTCGAGGTGGTCGGCAAGCACCTCGGCAACGCGAGGACGCGGTGGGAGGACGCGGCCCGGCGCCTCGACCGGTTCGGGGACAAGCTCGCGGACACCTCACGCCGCGCGGGGGAGCTGGACGCCGCCCGCGCCGCGCGCGAAGCGGGGGAACACGACGGGAGTGGGCCCGGTCCGGGCCCCGGCGTTCCCGGTGTTCCCGGTGTTCCCGGCGTCACCGCCGACGCCGGCGTCACCGCCGACCCGAGTGACCCCGGGGATCGAGCAGCCGTGCCGCTGGAGGTGGCCAGGGTCCCAGCGCCAACGCCACCGTCACCGCCACCGCGCGCGGCGGCCCTGCCCGAGCAGAAAGGCGAGCAGCTCAGGGGAACCGGCTGAACCAGAGCAGCGAGAGCCCGGCGCCCGCGACCAGCAGCAGCAGCGACACGGCGGAGAACACCACAGTGATCTCCTGCTTCTCCTTGACGAAGCCGATCTTGCTGCCCAGGTCGTGGTAGATGCCCTTGAGGTCCCTGCTGGTCGGGGCGGCGAAGAAGCGGCCGCCGGTCGCCTCGGCCACACGGCGGAGCGTGAACTTGTCCGGTGGCACGGGGATCCGGCGGAGCTGCCCCGTGCTCTCGTCGGGCACGTCGACCATGCCGGTGTCGGTCCCGAGCGCGATCGTGAACACCGGGACGTTGAGCTGCCGCGCGTGCTTGGCCGCTTCGAGCGGCTGGGTGCTGCCCTGGGTGTTGGAACCATCCGACAACAGCAGGATCACCGTTGGCGGCAGCTTGGACGGGTCGGGCGGCGTGGTCGCCGGCGGTGCCTGTGGGCCCGCCTGTCCCGGCCGACGGCCGGGCGCGGTGGTGGTGGGCGCGGCCCCCGGCTGCGTCGGCAGCCTCGCCTCGAGCGCTCGCTCGATGGCGTCGCCCATCGCGGTCGGGCCCTCGGCGTGCAGCGAGAACAGCGCGTCCTGCACCGCCCCGCGGTCGGTGGTCGGGCGGGTGAGCGTCTGCGCGGTGCCCGAGAACGCCACCACGCCGACCCGGAACTTTGCGGGCAGGTCGTTGAGGAACGCCACCGCGGCCTGCTCGGCGGCGATCATCCGGCTGGGCGCCACGTCGGTCGCGTTCATCGAACCGGACGTGTCCATGACCAGCATCACGGTCGCCTGCTCCTTTGGCACCAGGGTGACCGCCTGCGGCCGGGCCAGCGACAGCAGTAGCCCCGCCAGCGCCAGCAGGTACAGGGCGGGCGGCAGGTGGCGCCGCCACTTCGGCGAGCCCGACACCACGTTGGCGAGCAGGTCGAGGTTGGTGAAGCGGACCGCGTAGCGGGTCCGGCGGCGCTGCACGAGCAGATAGGCGACTATCGCGACCGGGACCAGGGCCAGCGCCCACAGGAATCCCGGCCACTCCAGGCTCACCGCGACCGCCCCCCGGCCGCGGCGGAGGCGGTGCCGTTGAACCGGTGGCTCAGGTGCCCGGCGAAGGTCCGCAGCCAGTCCCCGCCGGTCCAGAGCACGACGTGGTCGACCCCGCAGCGGCGCAGCTCGGTGGTCAGCTCGGCACGCTCGGCGTCGGCCGCCGCGGCGAAGCGCTCGCGAAGCCTGCTGGAGCCGGTGTCGACCCGCAGGTGCCTGCCGGTCTCGGGGTCGACCAGCCAGAGCTCGCCGACGTTGGGGAGCTCCTGCTCCCGCCGGTCGCGGATCTCGACGGCGATGACGTCGTGGCGTCCGGCCAGCGCCAGCACCGCGGGCTTCCAGTCGCGTGGGCCGCGGAGGTCGCTGACGACGAACACCAGCGAGCGGCTGTGCGCGAGCCGCCCGGTCCGTGCGAGCGCGCTGCCGAGCGAGGTCGCGCCGCCGCCCTCGACCTGCGGCTCGCGGCGCAGCGAGGCGAGCAGGCCCATCAGCCCGACCCGGCCCTGGCGCGGCGGGATCGTGAGCGGGTCGTCGTCGCCGAAGGTGACCACGCCCAGGCGGTTGCCGCGGCGGGTGGCGATGTGCCCGACCGCGAGCGCGACCCCCTCGGCGACGTCGGCCTTGCGGCGGTCGGCGGTGCCGAAGTGCATCGACGGCGAGGTGTCGAGCAGCAGCCAGCTCACCAGCGCGCGCTCGGCGACCTGGTCGCGGACGTGCGGCTCCCGGGTGCGGGCGGTCACGTTCCAGTCGATCCGGCGGACGTCGTCGCCTGGCTGATAGAGACGGATCTGGGCGAGCTCGGTGCCGATCCCAAGTGAGTTCGAGCGGTACTCGCCGGCGAGCAGCGCCTCGACCCGCCTGCGGACGACCACGTCGAGCGCGCGGAGCAGCGCCTCCGGTGTCGGCCCCGGCCCGGGCCGGTCGGGCGAGCGAACCGGGACCAGCGGGACGGCGCCGGACTCGCTCATGCGGTCGACTCGCGTGCGAGGTCGATGCGCGGCGCCGGGATCGAGCCGAGCACCGCGGTGAGCAGCGTGTCCGCGGTGACCTCCTCGGCAAGCGCCTGGTAGGTGAGCACCAGCCGGTGGCGCAGCACGTCGCGGGCGACCTCCTGAACGTCCTGCGGCAGCGCGTACGGCCGCCCGCGCAACAGGGCCAGCGCCCTAGCGGCGTGGACCAGGTTGATCGAGCCGCGGGGGCTGGCCCCGTAGGCGATGTAGGGAGCGATGTCGCCGACGCCGTACTGCTGCGGCTGGCGGGTCGCCATGCAGAGCGCCACCGAGTACTCGGCCACCATCCGGTCCACGTAGATGTCTTTGGTGGCGCGCTGGTACTCGTGGAGCTGCTCGAGGGTGAGGACCTGCTTGACGTCGGCCGGGTCCACCAGCGAGCGGTGGACGACGCTCATCTCCTCGCTGAAGTTCGGGTAGTCGACCAGCACCTTCATCATGAAGCGGTCGACCTGCGCCTCGGGCAGCGGATAGGTGCCCTCGGACTCGATCGGGTTCTGGGTGGCCAGCACCAGGAAGGGGTCGCCGACCGGGTAGGTCGTCTTGCCGATCGTGACCTGGCGCTCCTGCATCACCTCGAGCAGCGCGGACTGGACCTTGGCCGGCGCGCGGTTGATCTCGTCCGCCAGCAGGAAGTTGCAGAAGACCGGCCCCAGCTCGGTGTCGAAGCCGCCGCTGTCGGGCCGGTAGATCCGCGTGCCGACCAGGTCGCTCGGGACCAGGTCGGGAGTGAACTGGACCCGGTGGAAGGTGCCCCCGAGCACCCTGGCCACGGTCGAGATCGTGAGCGTCTTAGCGAGCCCCGGCACGCCTTCCAAGAGGAGGTGGCCGTTGGAGAGGAGCGCCACCAGGACGCGCTCCAGCATGCCCTCCTGGCCCACGATCACCCGTTTGATCTCGAAAAGCGCCGCCTCGAGCTGGCTGTGCGCCGCCGCCGCCTCGCCGACCGCGGCCAGCCGTGGCCTGTCGTCAGTCACGGATACAGCTCCTTCCGGGCGGGCCGGTGCCCAGGTTGGGCACGAATCGTTCGCACCCAGAGCACCCTATGTATCGGGGATCGCAGGGGGTGACTCGACTTCCGGGGAAACCGGACACGCAGGCCGGCTCGGACACAAACGGTGGGGATTGAGGGCTGCCGACGTGGACAAGTCTCACCATAGCGCCAGCGACGCAATCCAGCATCACCCGAAATGCCTAGGTGAAGGCCGCTTCCGGAATTATGGTGGAAAGCTCAGTAGCTGCCCGTCATCGTCACGGTGTCGTCGCCGTGACGGCGCACGGATCGTGATCGAGATGATGATCGGGAGCGGGCACCGCGGAGGCTCAACGCGGGAGCGGGCACCCCCGGAGGCCCCAAGGCCGGAGCGGGGGCTCCGGCCTTGTCCCACCATGCGGGCCTCCGGCGTGTCGCCGGCAACGAACGCGCCGCCACGGCCCCGGCGGTCCCGGGGGGCTTGGCCTCGCCCCAGGTGCCAGAGTGTCCCGCTGTGACGCATCCGCCGCGTTGCACTCGTTCTACCCGGTCTCCCTGAGAACTATCTGAGAATGACATAGGGGTGTCTTAAGAAAGCTGGTCACAGGGGGTGCGTCCCGAGCCACGTCACGGGGGGTGCGTCCCGGGCCCGACAGGATCAGGGGCGCGTCGCGGGCAGCAGCTTGCCGAGCTGCTCGACCTGCTGCTGGAGCCGCCGCGCGACCCCGCGGCGGATGGTGGCGGGGAGCGCGACGGTGAACACCGTGCCCTGGCCGAGCTTCGACTCGACCGACACGTTGCCGCCGTGCAGCCCCGCCACCCACTTGACGATCGCCAGTCCAAGTCCAGAGCCGGAGGTGCCGCGCGCCTCGGGGGCGCGCCAGAAGCGGTCGAACACGCGCTCCAGGTGCTCCTCGGCGATGCCGGTGCCGCTGTCGGCGACCCGGACCTCGGCGACGCCGGCGTGGACCGCCAGGCTCAGCTCGACCCAGCCCACCCGGGTGTACTTGATGGCGTTGTCGGCCAGGTTCCAGATCGCCCTGCGGAGGTCGTCGCGGTCGCCGAGCACCCACGCCTCGGGCAGGGGCCCGAGCCGCACCTCGACCGACGCCGGCGCGTGACGGACCGCGTCGCGGTGGATGTCGGCGACCAGGTGGTCGACGCGGAACGGCCGCCTGTTCGTCGACCTGGTCGATCCCTCCAGCCTCGCCAGCGCGAGCAGGTCGCCGATCAGGGACTCCATCCGGCGCATCTCGGTGAGCACGTCGTCGAGCGCCTCGTTGCGGTCCTCCTCGCGCGCCTTCGGGACGCGCCGCAGGAACTCCACGTTGGTGCGGATCGCCGTGATCGGGGTGCGCAGCTCGTGGGAGGCGTCGGCGACGAAGCGGCGCTGGGCGTCCAGGGTCGTCTGGAGGTCGACGTGCGAGCGCTCCAGCTCGCTGAGCATCTGGTTGAAGGTCAGCGACAGTCGCGCCAGCTCGTCCCTGGGGTTCTGGGGGTTGCCCTCGACCGGCAGCCGCCTGGTGAAGTCGCGCTCGTCACCGATCTGCTGGGCGGTGGTCCGCATGCGGGCGAGCGGGCGCACCAGCGCGGCCGCGAGCCCCGAGCCGATCAGCACGGCGACCAGCAGCACCGCCAGGCCGCCGCCGATCAGGATGCTCCGGAGCAGCCGCAGCGACGAGTCGACGCTGTCCAGCGAGCGGGCGACGGTGACCTCGCCGTAGACCGCCTTGGGGGTCTTCTTGTCCACGTCGGAGGGCGGCAGGTTGGCGCGGGCGCCCTTCTCGCTCGGCGGCACCGTCTCGTACGCCTCGAAAGGCTCCGAGTACACCGCCAGCGGGATGTGGAGGTCGTTGGCCTTGGCCGGGACGATGGTCACCCGGTTGTAGTTCACGGTTGGGAGCTGAATGCCGGCGTTCTCGTCGGTGTTCGGGCTCTTGGCGTCGATATCCCAGGTCTTGCGGTCCCTGACATCCCCGCTGAGGACCTCGATCCAGGTTCCCGGCTTCTGGTCGGGCGTGCGCCTGCCGAGCTGCCCGTTGGTGCGGATATCGCGGGCGAACTCATAGGAGTAGAGCAGGCGGCCGAGCGCCTGGCCCTGCGTCTGGACCGAGTTCGTGAACTCCTCGTGCAGGCGGCGGTCGACGTAGGTGTAGACCCCGAACCCGAAGGCCGTCAGGGCGAGACACAGGAGCAGCAGATAGGCGAGGGTCAGCCGCGCCCGGAAGCTCATCGCGACCCGTCCGGGTCCTCGCGGAGCACGTAGCCGACCCCGCGGACGGTGTGAATGACCCTGGGCTCGTTCTCGACCTCGAGCTTGCGGCGCAGGTAGCCCACGTAGACCTCGAGCACGTTGGAGTCCCTGCCGAAGTCGTAGTCCCAGACCCGTTCGAGGATGGTCGAGCGGGTGAGCACCTGGCGGGGGTGCTCGAGGAACAGCGCCAGCAGGTCGAACTCCTGCCGGGTGAGCGAGATCGACCGCTCGCCCCGCCACACCTCGTGGGTCGAGCGGTCCATGCGCAGGTCGCCGAAGCGAAGCTCCGAGGCGCTCGACCCGTTGCGGCCGCGCCGGAGCAGCGCCTTGATCCTGACCAGCAGCTCCTCGAACGCGAACGGCTTGCCGAGGTAGTCGTCGGCGCCGGCCTCGAAGCCGGCGACCCGCTCGGGCACCTCGCTGCGGGCGGTGAGCATCAGCACGGGCACGTCCCCGGCCTGGCGCAGGCGGCGGCAGACCTCGAGCCCGTCGATGCCCGGCAACAGCACATCGAGGATCACGAGGTCTGGAGCGCGATCGAGAGCCCTGGTGAGGGCCTCTTCCCCGGACGCGGCGACGTCGACCTCGAAGCCCTCGTAGGCGAGTGGCCGCCGCAGGGCCGCCGCCAGCAAGGGGTCATCGTCGACAACCAGGATATGGGCACCCATCCGTACGCCGCCCTTCTCCTTCAACCTTGGGGGTCATTCTGCCTGCTCGGAGCATCTCCTGCCTACCCACCCATCGGAACCATGTCGCGCGCCGACCGCGACCGTCAAAGAGCTTCCGGCACGTCCTCGCGGCGGCAGTCCCTGGGCAGCTTGTCGCCGCGGATGCCCTTGAACGAGGGTGCGCGGAGGCGCCAGTCGTCGGTCCAGCGCAGGTACTCGACCTCGCAGACGAGCTCAGGGCGCATCCAGTGGGCGCCGCGGAGACGGGGGTCGGAGGGAACCTTCACGGGGGGCTTGTCGGTCTCGCGGGCTTCGAGGTCCGGAAGCAGTCGCTGGAGGAAGCTCTGGGTGAAGCCCGTCCCGACGTTGCCAACATAGCGCAGCTCGTCGCCGTCGTAGACCGCCACCAGCAGCGACCCGAGCGTGCTGGAGCGGCCGCCCTTGCCCTTGCTCCAGCCGACGATCACGCAGTCCTGGCGCCGCACCGCCTTGACCTTGCGCCAGTCGGGGGAGCGCGACCCTGGCCGGTACTGGCTGGCCAGGCGCTTGGCGACCACGCCCTCGAGGCCGAGGTCCCTGATCTGCTCGAAGAAGGCACTGCCGTGGCCCTCGACCGCCTCGGAGAAGCGGACGTCGTCCTGCGGGACCAGCACCTCCCGCAGCCTGGCCCTGCGCTCGGCGAGCGGCAGCTCCAGCAGCGGCTGGCCGTCGAGCCACAGCAGGTCGAAGGCGACGAAGTTCACCGGCACCCTGCCACGGTGGCGGGCCAGCTCCTCGGGGGAGCGGTGGAAGCGGTCCTGCATCCGCTGGAACGACGGCCGCCCGTCCTGGTCGAGGGCGACCACCTCGCCGTCGACCACGGCGTTGCGGGCCGCAAGCTGGCGATGGAGGTTCTCGAACTCCGGGAACTGTCCGGTCACCGCCCGCGAGGTCCGCGAGGTCAGGCGGGTGGTCTCGGCCTCGAGCGCGGCCAGGCAGCGGTGCCCGTCCCACTTCACCTCGAAGAGCCAGTCGTCGCCGTCGAACGGGTCGCGGACGAGCTGGGCCATCATCGGCTCGAAGGTCGGCGGCTTGGCGGGGGCGGGCAGCGGCTCGGAGCCGGCCAGGAAGCAGATCCAGTCCTTGTTCCTGGTGCGGATGAAGTGGTATTCGGCGCCGTGGTAGCGGCTGCCGTGCAGTCGCACCGTCCACTTCCCGTCCTCGATCTCCAGCGGCTCGTAGGTGCCGAGGTCGAACAGCCGCACCTCGCCGCCGCCGTACTCGCCCTCCGGGATCGACCCGCTGAAGGTCAGGTAGTCCATCGGGTGGTCCTCGGTGTTGACCGCGAGGTGGCGGACCTTCGGGACGTCAGGAAGCCGTTTGGGGACGGCGAAGGACACCAGCACGCCGTCGTGCTCGAAGCGGACGTCGTGGTGCAGCGCGCGGGCGTGGTGCTGCTGGATCACGAACACCGGCCCCGGCTCCAGCTTCGCCGGCTCGGGGATCCCGGCGGCGTGCGGCGCGTCCGGAAGCTTCCCGGCCGCCGCCCTGGCCTTCCGCCGCTTCGGCGCCGGCCCCGGCTCTGGCGTCCGGCTGAAATCCCGCTTGGCCTCGTAGGTGGAGAGGTCCCCCCTTGGCGGCTCCTTGGGGGAGGTCCCGCGGGCGCGGGAGGGTCTGGCGGTCGCGGGGGTCTGCGTGGTCGCCTCGGTCGCGCCGGTCCCGGGGGTGCGCTTGGCCCCGTCTGTCGCCGGGGCTGTGGTGCCCTCGGCCTCCTGGGTGGCGCCGGTCTCGTCGGCCGAGTCGGCCGAGTCGGTCCGGCCGCTCGCCCGGACCGGGGTGCCGCGGGCCGGGGTGCCGCGGGCCGGGGTGGTCCCGCCGCTCCGGCCCCAGCGGCTGGACCGGCGGCGCGGGGTGGCGTCCTCGCCGGCTTCCTCGTCGCCGCCGTCGCCCGCGCTGATGCCGAGCGGCTCCAGAACCGGGGCGAGCGTCTGGCGGTCGGTCAGCACCGGCGCGAACCGGTCGCCCGCCGCGAACCGGCGCCAGACGTTGTCGATCCTGAAGTCGTCCGGCTCCAGGTCCTCGTCGAGCTCGTCCCAGTCCAGCGGCGTCGACACCGGCGCGCCGACGCGCGGCCGCAGCGAGTAGA
>JBEDUQ010000040.1:0-4047 GCA_040414855.1 Actinomycetota bacterium | reverse complement strand
GGGGTCAGGGCGTGCCAGCGATCGCAACCGGGTCGCGAACAACTCCTCGAACTCCGCCACCCGAAGCGGCCGCTCCGCGGTCGGCAACGTGCACTCCTGTGGTGCCCAGCTCATTCGAGCTCCTTCCATCTCCGCGTCACCCGCCCGATGCCAAGACCATAAACCTGTACCTGGGTACAGGATGCAACTCCATTGCTGTTCTCCGATTCGGCGTCGAACGATGGATTTCGCGGGTCTACACAATTACTTCATGCTTTATCCGCAATGGCCTTTATCCATAATGACCGCAAAGGAAAACTTGGAAGCAATGTGACGGCGGCATGTCGCGGAATCGCAATTACACATGGCGTGGGCCTCGACCACCGTCCGCCTCCGGGCGACCCCGAACGCCAACCCGGCACCGCACGAGCCGACCACGCGAGCGCGAACTGCCCTTGCCACAGCTCCTCGGTCCTCGGTTCAACGCGCCCGCGGCCTCCAAGATTCAACGCGCCCGCGGCCCAAACAGCGCAAGCTCGACCTCGACCGCGACCGCGCGCGTCCGCCGGACCTCGACCGTTCTTGACGGCGCGGCCGCGTGCGTCCGCCGGATTCTGCCGTTCGGGGTCGAGGGGGGGTGTGGACAACGCCTTTCGCGCCCTTGGTGAGGACCGGTATGATCCGGCCGGTTCCGAGGATGCTCGTTCGATCACTAAGCGATTGAGCGATTTGTAGTCAAAGCACTTCAGTTATCTGGAGACTTGCCGATTTATCAGTGAGGCACCTTATCGATACAACAAATCTGTGGAGTGCGGGCTGGAGGCGGCCCGCCCGAGGACTGGGCGCGAGCGGGAGGACCGGAGGGGAGCGGGCTGCCACCAGCCCGTGGGAGGGCCAGATGGGAAAGGTCATCGCCCTGGCGAACCAGAAGGGCGGCGTGGGCAAGACGACGACCGCGATCAACCTCGGCGCCGCGCTCGCCGAGCAGGGCAAGCGCGTGTTGCTGGTGGACATGGATCCGCAGGGCGCGCTCTCGGTTGGCCTCGGACTGAACCCGAACGCGATGGACCACTCGCTCTACGACCTGCTGATGGAGTCCGAGATCGACGCGCGCAAGGTGATCGCCAACACCAAGATCGACCGGCTCGACCTCCTCCCGTCGAACATCGACCTGGCGGCGGCCGAGGTCCTGCTGGTCGGCGAGGTCGCGCGGGAGCAGGCGCTCGCCAGGGTGCTGCGGCCGTTGCGGGGGCGCTACGACTTCCTGCTGATCGACTGCCCACCGAGCCTCGGCCTGCTGACGGTGAACGCGCTCACCGCGGCCGACGGCGTGCTGGTGCCGCTCGAATGCGAGTACTTCGCGCTTCGCGGCATGGCGCTTCTGATGGACACGATCGCGAAGATCGCGGACCGGCTGAACCCGAGCCTGGAGATCGTTGGCGTGCTAGCGACCATGTACGATGCGCGCACTGTTCACGGACGGGAGGTGCTCGGCCGGGTGGAGGAGGCGTTCGGCGACCGGGTGTTCCAGACCGTCGTCGGCAAGACGATCCGCTTCGCCGAAGCCCCGGTCGCGGGGGAGAGCATCCTCACCTACGCTGGCGATTCTCCAGGCGCGGCCGCCTATCGCGAGCTGGCCAAGGAGGTAATGGCGTCATGAAGGGTCGGGCCAGCCTGCCCGGTGCGGACGAGCTGTTCCGGGTCACGTCGATCGAGGGCTCCAGGCCCCAGCGCGCGCGGAGGTCGAAGCGGTCCGCCGCCGAGGCGGCCGAGCCGGAGGACTCGACCCCCGACCGGGTGCCGAGCGGGCGCCAGCGCCACGAGGAGAAGGTCACCTTCTACTGCACCGCGGAGGAGCTGATGGACCTCGAGAACGCCCGCCTCATGCTGCGCCGCAAGCATGGCATCGCGGTGGACCGCGGCCGGCTGGTCCGCGAGGCGCTCGCCCAGGTCCTGTCCGAGCTGGAGCGGGATGGCGGCGCCGCCGACCTGGTGAAGCGCTTGTCGCCGCGGTGACACCGGTCGAGGTCATCGCGCGCAAGCGCGACGGGGGAGCGGTGCCCTCGGCGGAGCTCCGCGAGTTCGTGCTCGCCTACGCGCGCGGCGAGCTGCCCGACTACCAGATGTCGGCCTTCCTGATGGCCGGCTACCTCCAAGGCTTCTCGCGGCTCGAGACCGAGGCGCTCACCGAGGCGATGGTCGCCTCCGGGCGGCAGCTCGACCTCAGCCGGCTCGATGGCCACACGGTCGACAAGCACTCGACCGGCGGCGTCGCCGACGGCACCACGCTGGTCGTCGGACCGCTCGCCGCCGCGATGGGCATGAAGATGCTCAAGCTCTCTGGACGAGGGCTCGGGCACACCGGCGGAACGCTCGACAAGCTCGAGTCGATCCCCGGCATGCGCGTCCAGCTCAGCCCCGAGGAGCTGCTCGACCAGGTCCAGCGGGTCGGCCTCGCGGTCGCGGCCCAGAGCGCCGACCTCGTGCCTGCCGACAAAGCGATCTATGCACTTCGCGACGTGACCGGGACGGTGGCCAACACCGCGTTGATCGCGGCCAGCGTGATGAGCAAGAAGCTGGCGGGTGGGGCGAGCAACATCCTGCTGGACGTGAAGACCGGATCGGGCGCATTCATGAAGGACGCGACCGCTGCGATCGACCTCGCCCGGTTGTGCGTCGAGCTCGGCACCGCCGAGGGAAGGCGCACAGCCGCGGTGGTCAGCGACATGAGCCAGCCGCTCGGCGACGTGGTCGGCAACGCCGTGGAGGTGCGCGAGGCGGTCGAGATCCTTCGCGGCGAGCGGCACGGCCGTCTGCTCGACCTCTGCCTGACCTTGATGGGGCAGCTCGCCGCGCTCGCGGGCGTGGCCCCCGACGCGGAGGCGGGGCGCCAGGGAGCGCGGCGGGCGCTGGAGCGCGGCGAAGCGCTGGAGTGCTTCCGCGCGTTCGTCGCCGCGCAGGGAGGCGATCCGAAGGTCGCCGACGATCTCTCGCTGCTGCCGAGCGCGCCGGTCGTCCGTGAGGTCGTCGCTCCCCGCGACGGATGGCTTACCGCCGTCGACGCCGAGGCCGTCGGCAAGATCGCGGCGAGCCTCGGGGCCGGGCGGCGCCGCGTCCAGGACGACATCGATCCGGCGGTCGCCGTCGAGCTGCCGGTCAAGATCGGCGATCGGCTCGGGAAGGGCGATCCGGTCGGGCGCATCGCGGCCAGGGACGAGGAGGCCGCCGCGGCCGCCGGCGAACGGCTGCTCCGGGCCCTGCGCTGGAGCGACCACCCGGAGCCGGCGCCGCCACTCGTGTACCGGGTCATCGGGCGCTGACCACGGGGCCGCCCAGCAACCTTAGCGGCCGGCCCATGCTAGGGTGGCGCTCAACTGGCGCTTTGCTTGGATATCGCGCCGACTCGACATCCCGAGACATCGTGCGGAGGCTTTGGCGTGGGCTCGCCCCTGGTCCTTCTGCGGGACAACCCGCAGGCGTTTGTTGCGTTCGTGATCGCCGTCGTGATCGCGATCACCGTGCACGAGTTCAGCCATGCGGCCGTCGCCACCATCGAGGGCGATCGCACCCCCCGCTCGCAGGGACGGCTGACCCTCAACCCGCTCGCGCACCTGGACCCGCTCGGGAGCATCGCGCTGGTGCTGGCCGGCTTCGGCTGGGGCAAGCCGGTGCAGTTCAGCCCCTACCAGTTGCGCAGTAAGCGGGCCGGCGCGGCGCTGGTCGGTCTCGCCGGTCCGGCGTCCAACTTCGTGATGGCGCTGCTCAGCGCAGTGATCCTGCGGCTGGTGATCTACCAGAACATCGGCGAGTTCACCTTCCTGCTGCTCCAGCGCCTGGTCGAGCTGAACATCGTGCTCGGCGTCTTCAACCTGGTGCCGATCCCGCCGCTCGACGGGTCCCGGCTGCTGTCGATCTTCCTGCCGCAGCGCCACCAGGGGATCGTCTACTTCCTCGACCAGTACGGGATCTTCATCCTGCTGGCGATCCTGATCTTCGCGCCAGGGCTGCTGTCGCCCTTCTTCAACACGATCATCCGCTTCGTCTACAGCCTGGTCGGGCTCATCTGAC
>JBEDUQ010000039.1:0-30741 GCA_040414855.1 Actinomycetota bacterium | reverse complement strand
TGATGACGCGGCCGGCGCCGACGGTCCGGCCACCCTCACGGATCGCAAACCGCAACCCCTCCGTCATCGCGATCGGAGCGATCAGCCGCACCATCATCTCCGTATTATCACCCGGCATCGCCATCTCCGTCCCCTCCGGCAACACCACCTCACCGGTCACATCCGTCGTCCGAAAATAAAACTGCGGACGATAATTATTGAAAAACGGCGTGTGCCGGCCACCCTCCTCACGACTCAACACATACACCTGCGCACTAAACTCCGTATGCGGCGTGATCGACCCGGGCTTGGCCAGCACCTGACCCCGCTCCACATCATCCCGCCTCGTCCCCCGAAGCAGCACCCCAATATTGTCCCCGGCCTGCCCCTGATCCAGCAGCTTCCGAAACATCTCCACCCCCGTCACCACCGTCTTACTGGTGGCAGGGCGGATCCCAACAATCTCCACCTCTTCCGACACCTTCACAACACCCTGCTCAACCCGGCCGGTCACCACCGTCCCCCGACCCGTAATCGTGAACACATCCTCAATCGGCATCAAAAACGGCTTATCCACATCCCGCTGCGGCTCCGGAATATACGAATCCACAGCCTCCATCAACTCAAGCACCTGCTGTGCAGCCGCCCGATCACCCTCCAACGCCTTCAACGCTGAGACCCTCACGATCGGGGCGTCATCACCAGGGAACTCATACTGGTTCAGCAACTCCCGAACCTCAAGCTCCACCAGCTCCAGAAGCTCCTCATCATCCACCATGTCCACCTTGTTCAAGGCAACCACGATGTAGGGCACCCCAACCTGCCGGGCCAACAGCACATGCTCCCTGGTCTGCGGCATCGGCCCATCCGGCGCACTCACCACCAGGATCGCCCCATCAATCTGCGCCGCCCCAGTAATCATGTTCTTGATGTAGTCAGCATGCCCCGGCATATCCACATGCGCGTAATGCCGATTCGACGTCTCATACTCCACATGCGCGATCGAGATCGTGATCCCCCGCTGCTTCTCCTCCGGCGCCTTATCAATCTCATCAAACGGCGTAAACGGCACATCCGGGTTCGCCTCGTGCAACACCTTCGTAATCGCCGCCGTCAACGTCGTCTTCCCATGATCAATATGACCCATCGTCCCAATATTCAAATGCGGCTTCGTCCGCTCAAACCTCTTCTTCGCCATTTCAGATCCTTTCAGGCACGTGGGCCGTCTCTACTCGCCTCGCACTCGGGCGATGATCTCGTTCGCGATGTTCTGGGGCACTTCGGCGTAGTGACTGAAATGCATGGTGGCGACCGCCCGGCCCTGGGTCATCGACCGCAGGTCGGTGGTGTAGCCGAACATCTCGGCCAGCGGCACCGCGGCGCGGATCGCCTGGGCGTTGGCACGCGGCTCCATCCGCTCGATACGGCCCCGGCGGCCGGAGAGGTTGCCCATGACGTCGCCGGCGAACTCCTCCGGCGTCACCACCTCGACCTCCATCACCGGCTCGAGCAAAGCGGGGTCGCCCTTGCGGGCGGCCTCCTTGAAGGCCATCGACCCGGCGATCTTGAACGCCGCCTCCGATGAGTCGACGTCGTGGTAGGAGCCGTCCTTGAGGATGACCCTGACGTCGACCATCGGGTAGCCGGCGAGCACGCCGGTGGTCATCGCATCCTGGATCCCGTCGTCGACCGAGGGGATGTACTCGCGAGGGATCTTGCCGCCGACGATCTTGTTGACGAACTCGTAGCCGCCGCCGTCGCCGGCGGTCGGCTCGACGTCGATCACGACGTGGCCGTACTGGCCGCGGCCGCCGGTCTGCCTGACGTGCCGGTAGGTCACGTCGGTGACCGGGCGCCGCAGGGTCTCGCGGTAGGCGACCTGCGGCTTGCCGACGTTGGCGTCGACCCTGAACTCGCGCATCATCCGGTCGACCAGGACCTCGAGGTGCAGCTCGCCCATGCCGGCCATGATCGTCTGGCCGGTGTCCTCGTCGGTGTGGACCCGGAAGGTCGGGTCCTCCTCGGAGAGCCGGGTGAGCGCGCCCGAGAGCTTGTCCTGGTCGGACTTGGTCTTGGGCTCGATCGCGACCTCGATGACCGGGTCGGGGAAGGTCATCGACTCGAGCACGATCGGGTGCCCCGGGTCGCTGAGCGTGTCGCCGGTGGTGGTGTTGCGCATGCCCACCGCGGCGACGATGTCGCCCGCGTACACCGCGTCCTTGTCCTCGCGGTGGTTGGCGTGCATCTGGAGCAGGCGGCCGATGCGCTCGGTCCGGTCCTTGGTGGCGTTCATCACGCGGCTGCCGGCCTGGACGGTGCCGGAGTAGACGCGGAAGTACGTGAGCTTGCCCACGTAGGGGTCGCTCATGACCTTGAACGCCAGCGCGGAGAACGGCTCGCTGTCGTCGGCCTTGCGCTCGAGGATCGCGGCCTCGTCGCCGGGCTTGGTGCCCTGGACCGCCGGGACCTCCTGCGGCGACGGCAGGTACCAGATGATCGCGTCCAGCAGCGGCTGCACGCCCTTGTTCTTGAAGGCGCTGCCGCAGAGCACGGGGGTCACCTTGTTGGCGATGGTCGCCTTGCGCAGCGCCTTGCGGAGCTCGTCGGGGGTCGGCTGCTCCTCGAGCACGTACTTCTCCATCAGCGACTCGTCGACGTCGGCGAGCTGCTCGAAGAGGCGGTGGCGCCACTCCTCGGCGGCGTCCATGTACTCGTCGGGGATGGGCCGGTCCTCCCACTGCTCGCCCATGCCCTCGCTGGGCCAGTAGTGGCCGGTCATCTCGACCAGGTCGATGACGCCGTGGAAGTTGCTCTCGACACCCCAGGGGAGCTGCACGACCGCGGGGACCGCGCCGAGGCGGTCGCTGATCATGTCGACCGTGCGGTGGAACTCGGCGCCGACGCGGTCCATCTTGTTCACGAAGCAGATCCGTGGCACGCGGTACTTGTCCGCCTGCCTCCAGACCGTCTCGGACTGCGGCTCGACGCCGCCAACGGCGTCGAAGACCGCGACCGCGCCGTCCAGCACGCGCAGCGACCGCTCGACCTCGACCGTGAAGTCGACGTGGCCGGGCGTGTCGAGGATGTTGATCCAGTGGTCCTTCCACCGGCAGGTGGTCGCGGCGGAGGTGATGGTGATGCCCCGCTCCTGCTCCTGCTGCATCCAGTCCATGACGGCGGCGCCCTCGTGGACCTCGCCGATCTTGTAGGTGCGACCCGTGTAATAGAGGATCCGCTCGGTCGTCGTCGTCTTGCCGGCGTCGATGTGGGCCATGATCCCGATGTTCCGGGTACGCGAAAGCGGGAACTCGCGGATCGCGAGCCCACCCTTGGCCCCAGCGGACTTTCGCTCTACTGCTGTGTTGGTCATTGTGATGTGTCTTGCCCTTTTCGCTACTCGAAGCCGCCCAACTACCAGCGGTAGTGGGCAAAGGCCTTGTTGGCCTCGGCCATCTTGTGCATGTCTTCCTTGCGCTTGACCGCGGCGCCGGCGCCGTTGGAGGCGTCCAGCAGCTCGCCGGCGAGACGGTCCGCCATGGTCTTCTCGCGCCGGTTGCGGGCGTACTGCACCAGCCAGCGGAGCGCGAGCGTGGTCGAGCGGGCCTGCCGCACCTCGACGGGCACCTGGTAGGTGGCA
This sequence comes from Actinomycetota bacterium, assembly GCA_040414855.1. GTDB lineage: Bacteria > Actinomycetota > CALGFH01 > CALGFH01 > CALGFH01 > DASVXQ01. Next base: position 27,125 of record JBEDUQ010000039.1, on the reverse strand, counting down.
CCGCCGACGCGGCGGCTGCGGGTCTCTAGCACCGGTCGCGCGTTCTCGACCGCCCGCTTGACGGTGGTCACCGGGTCGTTGCCGGTCTTGCGCCTGCACTGCTCCAGCGCGGAGTACACGACCCGCTCGGACAGCGAGCGCTTGCCCTTGAGCATGATCTTGTTCACCAGCTGGGTGACCAGCTGGGACTGGTAGACCGGGTCCGGCGCGAGCGGACGCCGGCTGACGGGACCCTTACGCGGCATACCCTGTTCCCCTTACCTCTCTGTCCGAGCTCTCAGCCCTGCTGCTTCTTGGTGCCATAGCGGGAGCGGGCCTTCCTCCGGTCGCGGACGCCCTGGGTGTCGAGGGTCCCGCGGATGACCTTGTAGCGGACGCCCGGCAGGTCCTTCACACGGCCACCGCGCACCAGCACGATCGAGTGCTCCTGGAGGTTGTGGCCGACGCCCGGGATGTACGCCGTGACCTCGATGCCGCTCGACAGCCGCACACGGCAGACCTTGCGCAGCGCCGAGTTCGGCTTCTTGGGCGTGGTCGTGTAGACGCGCGTGCAGACGCCGCGGCGCTGGGGCGACCCCTTCAGCGCGGGCGTCTTGGCCTTCGCGACCTTCGTCTCCCTGCCCTTGCGGACCAACTGGGCAATGGTTGGCAATCCAGTCTCCTTGCTGTTCCTCGGTGCTCCTCTGCCGGGGGTCCGGCCGGGCCGGCGGCCCTTCCGGGTTCCAACCGCGTCGTCGCTGCTCAATCAACTCCACGGACCCGGGCGTTTCATACGCACCGGCCGTGCTCGGTCCAATACTGTCGTCGTTCCTGGTCGCGCCGCTCGAGACCGGGCGCGAGGGCCAGGGGGTCCCGTCCTCGCACCGCGGCCGCCGCTGCTGTTCCCACCCCAAGGCAGGCCCCACCGCGCGGCGGAGGCGCGATCGAGGATGGTAGCGAAATGACGCTTCGCGCGTCAAACGGCGCTTGCCCAGGTCACGCCCCCTGTCGCCGCCACCCGAAAGAGGGAGATGGTGGGGGGAGCAAGCTCTCTCATTATACCCGCCGTTCGTCAAGGAGTTGTCGCCGGCGGTCGCGGAGGTTACAGCCCCCGCAGCCGGGACACCCGAAGACCAACAGGGCAACCAGCGACCACGGGAGCGACAGGAGCGACGGGAGCGACGTGAAGTGGAAAACCCATCGGGTGGTTGACAGCGTTCCGGTCTGGGTGCGTAATGCTCAAAACGGTGTTCGGCATCATCGAACAGCTACCTGGATTGAGGTCTATCCGAGACCGGCGGCGGCAAGGAGGCCAGCACATGGCAAAGGAATACGTCCTCGCGATCGACCAGGGCACGACGAGCACTCGAGCGATGCTGTTCAGGCACGACGGCACCGTGGCCGGCGTGGCCCAGGAGGAGCACGAGCAGATCTACCCGAAGGCAGGCTGGGTCGAGCACGACCCCAAGGAGATCTGGGCCAAGACCCAGCAGGTGACCGGGCAGGTCCTCTCCGCCAACGGCCTGACCTATGAGAACGTCGCCGCGATCGGGATCACCAACCAGCGCGAGACCACCGTTGTCTGGGACAAGAACACCGGCCAGCCGGTCTACAACGCGATCGTGTGGCAGGACACGCGGACCCAGCCGATCGTGACCCAGTGGAAGGAAGAGGGCTACGAGGACGAGATCAAGCGCAAGACCGGCCTGGTCATCGCCACCTACTTCTCCGGCACCAAGATCGCCTGGATCCTCGAGAACGTCGAGGGCGCCCGGCAGCGCGCCGAGGCGGGCGACCTGCTCTTCGGCAACACCGACACCTGGCTGATCTGGAACCTGACCGGCGGGGTGAACGGCGGGCACCACATCACCGACTACACCAACGCGTCGCGGACCATGTTGTTCAACCTGGCCGAGACCGACTGGGACGGCCACCTGATGGAGCGGCTCGGGGTACCCCGGTCGATGCTGCCGGAGCTGCGGCCGTCGTCGGACCGCGAGCTGTACGGCATGACCACGAGCGACGGGGTGCTCGGCGGCCAGGTGCCGGTGTGTGGCGACGCGGGGGACCAGCAGGCGGCCCTGTTCGGGCAGGCCTGCTTCGACGTCGGCCAGGCCAAGAACACCTACGGCACCGGCAACTTCCTGCTCCAGAACATCGGCCAGAACCCGATCGCCTCGAAGTCGGGCCTGCTCACCACCGGCTTCTACGCGCTCGAGAAGGGCAAGAGCTTCTACGCCCTGGAGGGCTCGATCGCGATCACCGGCGCGGCGGTCCAGTGGCTGCGCGACAACCTGAAGATGATCGCCAACGCCGACGAGACCGAGGAGATCGCCAAGTCCGTCGAGGACTCGGGCGGCGCCTACTTCGTGCCGGCGTTCTCGGGCCTGTTCGCCCCGTACTGGGACGAGAAGGCGCGCGGCGTGATCGTCGGCCTCACCCGCTACGTCAACCGCGCCCACCTGGTCCGCGCGACGCTGGAGTCGATGTGCTACCAGAGCCGCGACGTGGCCGACGCGGTCGAGAAGGACTCCGGCAAGCCGCTGCCGGACCTGCGGGTCGACGGTGGTGCGGTCAAGAACAACTTCCTTATGCAGCTCCAGGCGGACATCCTCGGCATCCCGGTGATCCGCCCGCAGGTCGCGGAGACCACCGCGCTCGGCGCCGCCTACCTGGCCGGGCTGGCGGTCGGCTACTGGTCGAGCCTGGACGAGATGCGGGACAACTGGCAGGTCGACCGGACCTTCGAGCCGACGTGGTCGGAGGACCAGCGCGAGACGGGTTACGAGTACTGGAAGAAGGCCATCGAGCGGACCCGGAACTGGATCGACTGACGGTCCGGGGCAGTCGTCCCGGTCGGGCCCTCTCCGTCCAGGGGAGGGCCCGACCGGGCTGCTCTCGGTGGCCTGGCGCGCGGCGCATGCAGCGCGCGTATCGTCGGGACATCCGTGGAACTGTTGTAACGAACGTCGGGTCGGCGAGAGGTGGGCTGGATGTTCTCGGCTGAGCAAGCGTTGGACTGGATACGGCGTACGGCGAGCGTGATCGAAGAGAACGCGGGGATGCTGACCCGGCTCGACTCCGCGATCGGCGACGGCGACCACGGGGTCAACATGAACCGCGGGTTCCGCGCCGTTCTCGAACGCGTCGAAGGGCTCGACGGCAACTTGGCGGCGCTGTTCCGCGGGGTCGGCATGGCGCTGATCGGGAAGGTCGGCGGCGCGGCCGGACCGCTTTACGGGTCGTTCTACCTGGGCGTCGGCAAGCAGCTCGGCAACCAGACCGAGGTCGACGACGCCGGGCTCGCCGCGGGCCTGCGCGCCGGTCTCGACGGGATCATCGCCCGCGGCAAGGCGCAGCTCGAGGACAAGACCATGGTCGACGCCTGGGATCCGGCGCTGCGCGCGCTGGACGAGGCCATCGCCGAGGGCGTCGAGCTGGGGCCCGCCCTGGACCGTGCCGCCGAGGCCGCCGAGGAGGGCATGAAGGCGACCATCCCGATGATCGCCCGCAAGGGCCGGGCGAGCTATCTCGGCGAGCGCTCCAGGGACCACCAGGACCCGGGCGCGACCTCGACCCACCTGATCGTCAAGGCGCTCGCGGACGTCGTGAACGGTCGCTGACCGGGCGCGAGCGATCAGGAGGTTCCGGACCTTCCGCGCGCGTGGCAGGATGCGGTCGACCGTGCTCGCATCGCTCGCGTCGGGAGGGACCACGCGTGAAGGAGTTCGCCTCCGAGCCGCTGATCCGGCGACTGATCGACTGGGGGATCGGGACCGTCTTCGGGCGGGCCGGCGACGGGCCAGCGGGCATCGCCGCCGCCTTCGAGCGCCACCGCGACCGGATCCGCCTGCTGCCGGTCCAGCACGAGGAGGCGGCGGGCTTCATGGCCTGCGGGCACGCCAAGGCGACCGGCGGGATCGGCGTCTGCATCGCCACCTCAGGCCCGGGCGCGATCCACATGATGAACGGGCTCTACGACGCCAAGCTCGACCACCAGCCGCTTCTGGCGATCACCGAGAGCCAGCCCACCAGCCTGCTCGGCACCGGCTTCGACCAGGAGCTGCGGCTCGACGAGGTGCTGCGCGACGTGGCCGACTACAACGCCAGGGTCCACGTGCCGGTTCAGATCCCCGCGATGGTGGACATCGGCATCGGCAACGCCATCGCCAGGGGCTCGGTGTCCCACATCACCTTCCCGTCTGAGCTGGAGCCGGCCGAGGACGGGTCGGCGGCGCTCATGGCCTCGGACCGGTCGGTGCCGCCGACGGCGCCGGTGTTCACCCCGCCGCCCGGCCTGCCCCGCGCGGCCGAGCTGGAGCAGGCCGCCGCGCTGCTGAACCGGGGCCGGCGCGTGGCCATGCTGGTCGGCGTCGGCGGCACGGGGGCGATGAACGAGCTGCTCACGGTCGCTGAGGTGCTCGGCAGTCCGATCGTCAAGTCGCTGCCCGGCAAGTCGGTGGTCCGCGACGACAACCCGCTCACCACCGGCTGCGCCGGCGCGCTCGGCAGCGAGCCGTCGCGGGAGGTGCTGGCCGCCGCCGACACGGTCCTGGCGGTCGGCAGTAACTACCCCTACCTGGCCGACGCCGCCGACCCGCGGGCGGTCAGCGCGGTCCATCTCGACACCGACGTCGCCAGGGTCTCCGCCGGCGGCGCCGGCGACGTCCTGCTGATCGGCGAGCCGGCCGAGACGCTCCAGGCGCTGCTGCCGATGCTCGACCGCAAGCAGGACCGCGCCTTCCTCGAGCGCGCCCGCCGGCACGTGGCGGTCTGGCGCGACCGGCTCGCCTACTTGGAGCGCGCCGACGGAGGCGGCATCAACCCGGGGTTCCTGGTGCGCACCGTCGACCGGCTGGCCGCGGACGACGCGGTGCTCTGCTCCGACTCCGGCCCGATGGCGGTCTGGTCCGCACGCCATTTCGAGGTGCGCGGCGACCGCGACTACCTGGTCTCGGCAAACCTCGCCGCGATGGCCGCCGGCCTGCCATACGCGGTCGCCGCCCAAAATGCCCACCCGGGACGGCAGTGCATCGCGATGGTCGCCGCCGAGTCCTTCACCGGGCTGATGGGCGAGATGCTGACCCTGGTCGAGCAGCGCCTTCCGGTCAAGGTGATGGTCGCCTCCGAGTCGGGACGGCCGGACCTGGCCTCGTGGGCGGACGCCTGCGGGGCGCTCGGGCTGCGCGTCGCCGGCGCCGACGACCTCGAGGGCGCGGTCGAGCTGGCCATCGGGCACGACGGCCCCGCCCTGGTCGACGTGCTGGTGAGCTCATTGCGGATCCACTCTCCGGCGGGCGCCGCCACCGCGTAGCCTTGTAAGGGCAGAACGCGCCGGCGCGCGAGGAGGCGAGGTCGCGGATGAAGCCACCCAGTGTCGTCGTGATCACCGGGGCCGGCTCCGGCGTCGGCCGCGCCACCGCGCGAGCCTTCGCGAGCATGGGCGCGGCCGTCGGTCTGGTCTCGCGCGGCGAGGACGCGCTCGAGACCACCGTCAAGGAGGTCAGCAGCGCCGGCGGGACGCCGCTGGCGATCCCGACCGACGTCGCCGACGCCGAGGCGGTCGAGCGGGCCGCCGACGCCGTCGAGGAGCGGCTCGGGCCCGTGGACGTGTGGGTGAACAACGCGATGACCACCGTGTTCGCGCCGTTCGCCGAGATCTCCCCCGAGGAGTTCCAGCGTGTGACCGAGGTGACCTACCTGGGGCAGGTCCACGGCACCCGCGCCGCGCTGGCCCGCATGCTGCCGCGCGACCGCGGCACCGTGGTCTGCGTGGGGTCCACTCGCGCCTACCGCGGCCTGCCGCTCCAGTCCGCCTACTCGGGCGCGGAGCACGCGATCGAGGGCTTCACCGAGTCGGTCCGCTGCGAGCTGCTGCACAGCGGCTCCAACGTCCGGATCACCATGGTCCAGCTGCCGGGCATCAACACTCCGCAGTTCGAGGTGGTGCTGTCCCGGCTCCCCTACCGCCCGCAGCCGGTCCCGCCGATCTACCAGCCCGAGGTGGCGGCGCGGGCGATCGTCTGGGCCTCGACGCACCGGCGGCGGGAGCTGTGGGTCGGCGGCTCGACCGCGGCCACCATCCTGGCCAACCAGGTTGCCCCTGGCCTGCTCGACCGCTACCTGGCGCGCGCGGCCTACCGGTCGCAGCAGACCGGCCAGCGCGCACATCCGGACCAGCCCACCAACCTCTGGTCGGCCGTGGCCGGTGACCGCGGCGCCCACGGGCCCTTCGACCCGCGGGCGCGTCAGCGCAGCGCACAGTTCTGGGCGAGCCGGCACCACGGGCTGGTGGCCGGCGCCGCGGCCATCGCCGGTGCCGGGATTGCCGCGATGCGGCTGGCGCGCGGTCGCGGGAGCGGCCGAACAGACCACGGCACGCGCCCCTGATGAGGCGCGTGCCGATGGGGGTGCCCACGGTGCTCCGCCCGGCGGCCCGAACGCCGGGCCGAACGGCTACCTGAGCACTCGGCCCCGGTCTATCTGAGCGCTCGGCCCCGGCGCCCGCCGGTCACCATCCGCCAGATCAGCAGCAGCACGATCGCGCCGACGATCGCGGTGAGCCAGGTGCTGATGTCGAAGAAGTCGTCGAGCGGGTGGGCGCCGAAGATGGCGGTGGCGAGGAAGCCTCCGACGATCGCCCCGAGGATCCCGATGATCGTGGTGATGATGATCCCGCCCGGGTCGTCGCCGGGCAGGATCGCCTTGGCGATCGCGCCGGCGATCAGGCCCAACAGAATCCAAGCGATGATGCCCATCGATTCACCTTTCTGGTAATCCCGCGCCCGTCCGGCGCACGGGTTCAATCACTTTGTCGGCCGCTCGCGTGGCGGCCATCGATCACGGGTATGAACCGTCATCGGACGATTAAAACCTGGATGGAAAGATCACAGGCAATCGTGGACCACTGTCCGCGATCGTGACGGTCTGGTCGAGACCCGGTTTGTGCCCGCTCGGGATTGGTATTCGCTCGGTGGAACCAGAGAATTCGGCGGAACCGGAGGCCAGGATGCCGATTCGTATCCCAGGCTGGCGGGCGGTGGGCGTGGTGGCGCTGGTGCTGGCGCTCCTGGCCGCGGCCGCCGGCTGTACCGGCGACAAGAGCGGCCAGGGGAACGCGGCGCCGGCCGCGCAAACCGCCGCCAATTCCAGCGACCAGCCCTCCGATCCCTTCCACCAGATTCCGGACGTCGTTCGCAAGGTCCAGACCTCGGTCGTGACCATCGTCACCGGCAAGGGGCTCGGCAGTGGCGTGGTCTGGTCGAAGGACGGCGAGATCGTCACCAACGACCACGTGGTCACCGGGAGCAAGAACGTCGAGGTCGCCTTCGCCGACGGCCGGCGGGTCAGCGGCACGGTCGGCGCCAGCGACCCAATCACCGACCTGGCGGTCGTGCGGGCGAACCGGACCGGCCTACCGCCCGCGACCTTCCAGCGGCAGCTCCCGGCGGTCGGCGACCTGGCGATCGCGATGGGCAGCCCGCTGGGCTTCGAGAACACGGTGACCGCCGGGATCATCTCCGGCCTCCACCGGCAGATCCCCGGGTCGGCGCAGCAGACCCAGTCGCTGGTCGACCTGATCCAGACCGACGCGCCGATCTCGCCGGGCAACTCGGGCGGCGCGCTGGTGAACGCCACCGGTCAGGTGACCGGCATCAGCGAGGCGTTCATCCCGCCGTCGCAGGGCGCGGTGTCGATCGGCTTCGCGATCCCCGCCGCGACGGTCGTCGACGTGGTCGGCCAGCTGCTAAAGAACGGGCACGCCACCCACGCCTTCGTCGGCATCCAGCCAGGTGACCTGACTCCCCAGATCGCGAGCCAACTGGGCGTGAGCGCGACCAGTGGGGTGGTGGTCCTGAGCGTGGTGAACGGCGGGCCGGCGGCCAAGGCCGGCGTGCGCCCCGGCGACGTGATCACGGCGGTCAACGGCCAGGGCGTGAGCGACGTCGAGGACTTCCTGGCGACCCTCCGCAACGACCAGCCCGGCCAGACGGTGACGATCACGTTCTTCCGCGGCGGCGCGAAGATGGAGGCGAAGGTCGTGCTCGCCAACCGCCCGACGCCGTGAACCGCCGAAATCGGGCGAGCGGCGCGCGTCAGTCCGCGCCGGCGCCGAGGTAGGCGACCTCGACCCGGGAGATCCGGCCGTGGTCGGTCCCGGCCTCGATCGCTGCGCCGGCGCTCCGGGTGTGGACGTGGACCCGGTAGCGGCCGTCGTCGCCGGCGACCACGATGCTGTCGCCGATCGCCGCCAGGGCTCGCCGCAGCTCCTCGGCGTCGCGCTGGCCGCAGGCGACCAGATACTGCACCTCGAACAGCGCGCCGAGGCCGGCGGTGGGCTCGGCGGTGGGCTCGCCCGTCGGCTCGGCGGTGGGCGCGTCATCGTGGGCCGCGACCGTGGCGGCGAAGGCGCGCACGCACAGCTCGTAGCCCTTGGCGGCGGCGTCGACCACGCCGGCGCGGCGCAGCGCCGCGAGCTGGCCGGTGGTGGCCTCGACCGCCCGTCCGGCGGCATCGGCGGCGATCGCGAGCAGCTCCGCGACGTCGTCGCCCGGCCGCGAGATCGCGCCGGCGGTCGCTCGCGCCACCGTCAGGATGGTCCCCTCGACCGGCTCGAGCACCGACTGCTCCGCCCGGTCGGCGGCGGCGGCGAAACCGGCGGCCACCAGGTTTGGGTTGATCAGCTCGTGGGGAGCCCAGGTCTCGAACAGGCCGCGGAGGATCTCGGCGAGGATCGTGCCCGAGTTCCCCCGCGCGTCCATCGTCGCCGCTTCCACGACCGCGCCCGCCAGCTCGCGCATCGGGCTCCCGGTCGAGGCGTCCGAGGCCTTCACGACCCCATCGAGAGTCAGCGACATGTTGGTACCAGTATCGTGATCGCGCACCGGGAACACATTGAGCCGATTAAGCTCGTCTTCGTGCTCACGTACCGACCCCAGCATCGCCCGCAGGGACTCGCGGAGGACTTCGGCGTTCAGTGCTCTGACCGGGCCGGCTTGCGCTTTGGGTCCAGGCATGGGTTGAGTATACGAGCGCCGCGCCGCCCGAAAGACCGCCACAAGCGTAGGATCCTGTCACCCCTTCGACGGAGCCGCGACTGGTGAAAATCCCCAGCAATCCCCCCTTCCCCGTTCCCAGAATGACCGCCCTGGCCCGCCACGCGACACCCCATGTGCTGGAGGCCACGCTCATCCCGCTCGCCCTGTTCTATGGCGGGCTGCACCTGTTCGGACTGTGGGGCGCGCTCGTCGCCGCGCTGCTGTGGTCCTACACCTCGCTGCTGCGGCGACTCGTCGCCCGCAGGCGAATTCCCGGGATCCTGGTGCTCGGGATCATCGGGCTGACCGTGAGGACCGCGCTCGCGCTGGCAACCGGCAGCGCCTTCCTCTACTTCCTGCAGCCGACGCTCGGGACCGGCCTGGTCGCGACCGTGTTCATCGGCTCGGTGGTGCTCGGCCGGCCACTTGCGCAGCGGCTCGCCGCCGACTTCGTACCGCTGCCCGAGTCGCTGCTCGCCCATGACGGCGTGCGCCGCTTCTTCCGGCGGATCTCGCTGCTGTGGGCGGGGGTCTTCCTGGCCAACGCGGGGATCAGCCTCTGGCTGCTGGTGAGCCAGTCGCTGTCAACCTTCCTGTGGACCCGGACGCTGATCTCGATCGTGCTGACCGCCGGCGCGGTCGCGATCTCGACCCGCGCCTTCCGCCGCTGCGTGACCTGTAGCAGTACAAAGGCGCTGCCGGCGCTGCCCGCCCGGGGCCGGTGACGCCGCCTCGTCAGTAGCGATCGGACTGGGTCCCGAGCGCCTGGGCGATGGCGACCCAGGCCCGCGCCTGACCGGCTTTCACCTCCGCCCTCCTGAGATGCTTCTCGATGTCGAGGTTCGAACGGCCCTCGGCTTCGTCGATCTCGTCGTAGAGCGCCTCGGAGAGGGTGAGTGCCCGATGTGCGCGGTGCATCGCGTCACTCCAGGTCAACTCGTCCGGCACCGTCATCGCATCGACTCCTCGTCTTCGGGAGCGGGTTGACGCGAGCCATCCCCGCCGGGATGCCGCATCTCGACTCCAGAGTAGAGCCGCGGCCGTGCATCGCCCGACCGTGCGCGGTTGGCGCTCGCGAACCCGCCCCCGACTGGATCAGACGGCGGAGCGTAGACTGATTTGGGTGGGCGGATTCGGCGCGGTTTCGGCTCGCAGGTCGTCGGCCCCGCCGCGGGGTTCGCTCAGACGTCGCCCAATCGATGGGCGCGGCGTGTCGTGGCGTTGTTTCGCGACCCACAGTGTGGTCGTGACGACGAGAGCGGTGGCCATGGCACGGATACCGAGGAACCGGCCCATTCCGGACACCAAGCGCGCTGTCCGCGCATTCGGGGACGGCCGCGTCTGCGCCGCACGGGACTGCCAGACCAAGCTCTCCCGCTACAACCCCGACGACTGCTGCTCGATCCATCAGGTCCAGGCTCCCGGTCCGGAGCGCCGGCGCGGCGACTACCCGTAACGACGGAATCCGCCGGGAGAAGTGAAGGGGTCGCTCCGCATCCGGTACGCGGCGCTGCCGGCGGCTGATGACCGCCTCGGCTACCAGATCCGCTCGGCGTGCTTCCGCGGTCCCTGGTCGGCCGCAGTCTGAGCCGATCGCCGCCGTGACCGCCGGCGACCCCCGACCGCCCGACGCCCTCGCCGCTGGCGCGCCGGGGAACCGTCACCCTGCGCCACCGGGCCGCGCCGCCCGCTCGGCGGTGCGTCGGGCCCGGCGCCGGCTCGCCGGAGCAGCTTGGCGACGTCGGCGGCCTGCTCCGGCAGGACCAGCGTGACCACGCTGCCGGCGGCGCCGGCCCGGGCCGTGCGACCAGAGCGGTGCAGGTAGGTCTTCGCCTCCACCGGCGGGTCGAAGTGGACCACCAGATCGACCGCGTCCACGTGGATACCACGGGCGGCGACGTCGGTGGCGACCAGGACCGGCGCTCGGCCGCCGGAGAACGCCGCCAAGGCGCGGTCCCGCGCGCCCTGGGCCATGTCGCCGTGGAGCGCCTCGGCCCGGATCCCGGCACGGCCGAGCTGGCGGGCAAGCCGGGCCGCGCCGCGCCTGGTGCGGACGAACAGCAGCGTCCGGCCCGAGCCCGCCGCGAGTCCGGCCGCGACGGTGACCTTGGTGTCGCCGGTGACCGCAATCGAGCGGTGGTCCATGCGCTCGAGGTTGCCGGTCGCCGACGGGACCGAGTGTCGCACCGGGTCGTCGAGATACCGGTCCACCAGGACGTCGACGCCGTTGTCGAGGGTCGCGGAGAACAGCAGGCGCTGCCCACCGGCGGGGACGCGGTCCAGCAACCAGGTCACCGCCGGAAGGAAGCCGATGTCGGCCATGTGGTCGGCCTCGTCGAGCACGGCCACCTCGACCGCGTCCAGCGAGCAGGCACCCTGCCGGAGCAGGTCGGTGAGCCGGCCCGGGGTGGCGACGACCAGTTCGACGCCAACCCGGAGCGCCCGCGCCTGCGCGCCGATCGATGCGCCGCCGTAGACGGCCAGCGTGCGCAGGCCGACGGTGCGCGCGAGCGGGGCGAGCTCGTCGTGGACCTGTCGCGCCAGCTCCCGGGTCGGCACCAGGACCAGCGCCCGAGGACGGGCGCCACGGGCGCCACGGGCGCCACGAGGGCCAGGTGAGGCGCCGGCGGCCGCGAGGCGGGCGAGCAGCGGCAGCCCGAACGCAAGGGTCTTGCCGGAGCCCGTCTCGGCCTTGCCGAGGACGTCGCGGCCGGCCAGGGCGTCCGGAATGGCGTTGGCCTGGATCGGGAGGGGCACGGTGATGCCACGCCGGGCGAGCACGGCGGTCAGGGCGCGCGGCACGCCGAGGTGTTCGAAGGTGAGGGCTGGCGTGGTGGTCGGAAGGGTTGGGAGGGGGGAGGAGGCAGCAGGCAAGTGGAACGACGCTCCGTTCGTGGATGGGATCGACGCCTCAGTGCGATACAGCGCGCGGACGATCCGTGCCGACTGAATCGGCATGCGTACGAACGGCGTACGTACCTGCGACGATCGCGAGGGCTGCTCGCCCTCGCGGGGAAAGACCCGGCCACGATAGCAGATCGTGCTGGCCTGTGGTGGCCGAATGGTGAATAGGCCGGCTCACCGCAGCCATTCGGTGAGCGAGGTGGTCATCGCCTGACAGGTCGGTGAGCGCCCGGAAGGCCCGTTCCATGCCGGGTTCAGGGTCAGCGGCAGTTCAGGCACCTGCCAGGCCGCCGCCGAGGCCCGCAGGACCTTGTTCGCCACCGGCCAGAACGGGCCGCTGGAGACCTCGCCGGTCAACAGGTAGCCCGAGACCATGTCGCGGACCTTCTGGTCGGCGAGCAGGCCGCCGTGGAAGGCCGGGATCACCTCGCTGGGGATGCCGATCTTGCTGGGGTGCGGGGTGGCGACCGCGTCGGCCAGCGGGAACATCGCCAGCTGGCGGGTCTGCGGCAGCGGGCAGGCGAGCAGGTCGCGGATCGCCGGGCCGTGGTTGAGCACCGAGCGGATCACGGGCATGTCCGGCGAGACGTTGGCTCCCGAGACGTCACGGAACACCGAGCCGATCTCGCGCAGCTCCCAGCCGCCGGCGAGCCCCCAGCCCTGGTCGCCGGAGGCCGGGAAGTACACCCGGGCCGGCTGGACCAGCGGGCTCAGCATGACCAGCTGGTCGACCGGCGCCCCCGGGGTCACCGCCATGTAGGCCTTGGCCACCAAGGCGCCCTCGCTCTCGGCCACGATCGCGACCGGTCGGCCGCTCTGGCGGTGGAGCGCGTCGACCTGCGCGCCCATCTTCGCCACCAGGTCCGGCAGCGGAAGGTGGGTGTCCGAGGACATGTACGGCAGTGGATGGCCGGCGGCGTCCTCACCGGCGTACGAGTAGCGCCGCACGTCTAGATGGCCGGGCAGCCAGCGCCTCGGGATCCCGTCCCAGTGGCCGCCCAGGCCGCTCACCAGCAGCACCGGCTGGCCGCCGGAGACCGCGGGCACGCGCGGGGCCGGGGTGGCAGCCGAGGCGTTGCCGACGTTGGCCCGGAAGCCGAACCCGGCGCCGGCCGCGACCAGCACCAGCATCACGACCAGGGCCAGCGGGACCACCGGCATCAGCCGGCGCCGCGGCGCCGTGCGCAGCGCCAGGGCGCTGACGATCGCCGACCAGGCCCAGGCGTTGAACAGTCCCGAAGCGGCGGCCAGCGGCAGCCGCAGCCAGGACGGGCTGGCCGCCAGCGCCCCGCCGCTGAGGGTGAGCACCAGGAAGCTGGCCGCGATCCAGGCGGCGGTGCGGCCGATCGGGAACTGCCAGCCGTTGCGGACGGCGCCGGCGTGGATCAGCAGGCCGACGAACAACACGGGCGGGACGGCGGCGAAGAACAGCCACGAGATCGGCATCACGGCCAGGCCGAACAACAGTCCCACCCATGGCGCCATCAGCACGACGCTGGCCAGCGTGAACAGCGCCGCGTTTCGGACCAGGGCGTTGACCGGCGGCTTCGGGGCCCCGCGCGGCCAGGCGAGCCACACCAGCGCCGCCGTCAGCCCGCCGCGGAACGCCAGCAGCGCGATCGTCTCGCCCGCCAGGCCGAACCACGAGCGGTGGTAGACCATCAGCCAGCGCAGGTCGTGGAAGGTCGCGAACGGCGCCGGCGCGGTCACGCTCGGCGCGATCCCGAGCGCCGAGGTCATGCCGAGGCCCCAGAGCAGCCCGACCTCGATCACCGGCAGCAGGACGCAGACGGAGATCAGCCCGGGATACGACCAGATGCCAGGCTCCCGCGAGCCCCTCCCGATCGTTCGTCGACCAATTCGTCGCTGCGTCGCCGCCTCGACGGCCCCCCGAACACGCATGCGTTACTCCTCTGGCTCCCACCACCAGGCTAGGCCCAACAGACGGGGACCGGTGTGAGCAACCATCACGGCGTCGAACTCGCCGATGAACGCGGTCATCGGCGACTCGGACTTGACCGACTCCATGAGCAACTCCGCCTCCTCGCTGGCGAGCGCGTGCAGCGCGGCGACGTGCAGGACGGCTCGCCGGTCGCGGGGCCGCGAGCGGCGCAGACGGCGCAGCATCCGGCGGCGCGCGGCCCGGCGCGACAGCGCCGGGACCAGCGGGCGGATCGCCCCGCCCCGGAACTCGAACAGCGGCCGCACCCCGAGGCGCCCAGCCAGCCAGCCGACCGGCCTCGGCAGCCGGCCGCCCGCGACCAGGTGGGCGAGGTCGTCCAGGGTGGCGACCAGCCGGACCTTCGAGGCGGCGCGCCTGGCCGCGTCCAGCACCTCGTCGAGCGTGGCGCCGGCGCGGGCGGCCCTGGCGGCGGCGAGCACGACCAGGCCCTCGCCGCCCGCGGCGGTGCCGGTGTCGAGCACCTCCGCGCCGCCCTCGGCCCGCCGCGCGGCCAGGCTGGCCGCCTGGAAGGTGCTGCTCATCGAGCGGGCGACGGTGAGCACCAGCACGCCGTCGCCGCGCTGGACCTCGCCGATCGCGCCGCTGAAGCGGCCCGGCGACGGGCTCGAGGTGCGCACACCGTCGTCGAGGTGGCGCAGCACCTCGGAAAGCGGCACGCGCCGGTCGCCGTTGGAGCGGCCGTCGATGGTCACCTCCATCGGCACCACCGCGACGTCACTGCCGCTGAGCAGCTCCGGAGGCAGCGTCGCCGCGCTGTCGGTGACGATGCCGACCCTGGCCGGGGCGGCGCCGCCGTCGCCCGGCCCGGTCATGGCTGGTCCCGGTCCAGGAGCAGGCGATAGAGGTAGATGCGGCGCGGGACCGGGCCGGACCGGGGCCCGTTGCCGAGCAGCCGCTTGGCCAGCATCGGCGCGAGCACCGCGGCGCCGGCAAGCGCCGCGCGACCGCCGCGGGCGCGGGCCAGCACCGGGACCAGGGCGGCCTGCGCGATCAGCGAGCCCGGCGCCGCCTGGCCGACCAGCTTGCCGGCGGCCATCCCGGCCAGCAGCAGCACCGAGCCGGGCCAGGCGACCACCCCGAGGGCGCCGATCGCCGGTGAGAGGCCACGCCCGCCGGCGCCGCGCAGGAACGGGGACCAGTTGTGGGCGGCGACGCCGATGCCGGCGGCGAGCGCCTGCGAGGCCGGGTGGGCGGAGCCGACGATCAGCGGGCCGGCGGCGCCCTTGCCGATCTCGAGCACGCCGGCGACGGCCAGCGGCCCGAACCCGGCCACGCGGTACAGGTTGGTGCCCGAGACCGTGCCGTTGCCCACGCCGCGAAGGTCGACGCCCTTGGTCAGACGCGCGGCGAGGTTGGAAAAGGGGATGCCGCCGATGACCAGCGCGGCACCGAGCCCAAGCAGAGGTCGTGCCGTCCGCCAGCGCTCCATCGCCCCCCGTTCCCGATCGACACTCTCACCCGGAGCCTGCACGGACCGGCCTCCTCCCTCCAGGTAGACGACCGGTCCACCGGTAAACCTACCCCGGCGGCCGGCCACCGACGTGCACCGCGAACGTGACCATGCCAGGATGCCCCACTTCCGCCGCGGCGCCCCATCGCTATCCCTCAGTGTGGAACCGGCTTGGCTCGGTTGCCATCATGCGCCTAGTCTTTGCCCCTGTCGGGTGCGGATCCGATGATGTGTAGAGCGGGTGGCGTTCCGGAAAGTGGCCGCCCCGCCGATGTTGTGTGAGATGTGTGGGTGGCGGCGCACATCGGGCCGCCCCGATGACCGGCGATTCCGAACAGAGGGGGAGGCCTCTTGCCCGAATCGCTCAGCCCGCCGCGGGTCGTGGGAGTGTGACGGCCCTGGCGGACCGACCAGCGCACGAGCCCGAGGACCGCCGGGTCGACGACCCCGAGGCGGTCATGTCCAAGGCTGCCCACGAGAACTTCCCGGTCGCGCTGCGGGTGCTGCCCAAGGCGCACCGCCGCCACCTGCTCGCGATCTACGGCTTCGCCCGGCTGGTCGACGACATCGGCGACCTGGCCCCGGGCGACCGCATGGCGCAGCTGGACGCGGTCGATGCCGACGTCGACCGGATCGCGCGCGGCGAGACCCCGCGGCACCCGCTGCTCCGCGAGCTGGCCGGCACGGTTCACGAGTTCGACGTGCCTCCGGAGCCGCTGCGCCGGCTGGTCGCGGCCAACCGGCAGGACCAGACCGTGCACCGCTACCGCGACTTCGACGAGCTGCGCGACTACTGCGTGCTGTCGGCGAACCCGGTCGGGCACCTGGTGCTCTACGTGTTCGAGGCGGCCACCGCGGAGCGGCTGGAGCTGTCCGACTCGATCTGCACCGGGCTGCAACTGGTCGAGCACTGGCAGGACGTGGCCGAAGACCTTCAGCGAGGCCGCATCTATCTCCCAAAGGACGACATGGATCGCTTCGGCGTCACCGAGCCGGACCTCGCGGCCCCGACCGCGGGCGCGCCGGTTCGCCGCCTGATGGCGTTCGAGGCGGCCCGCGCCAAGGAGCTGCTCGACCGGGGCGCGCCACTGGTCGCCACGCTCCACGGCTGGGGGCGGCTGGCGGTGGCCGGGTTCCTGGCCGGCGGCCGGGCCGCGGTGGCGGCGATCGCGGCTGCGGAGTATGACGTATTGTCGCAGACGCCCAAGCCGACCAGACGCCGGCTGGCACGGGAGCTGTCGTTTGTCCTCCTGCGGAAGGGATGAGCGCCGTGGACGTCCAGACCGCATATCGCTATTGCGAAGGCGTGACCCGCAGCCGGGCCCGGAATTTCTACTACGGGATCCGCCTGCTGCCACCGCCGAAGCGGTATGCCCTGTCGACGGTGTACGCGTTCGCCCGGCGGGTCGACGACATCGGCGACGGTCCGCTGGAGCCCGAGGACAAGCTCGACCAGCTCGCCGCCGCCCGCGCCGGGCTCGCCCACCTGCGCGGCGATGACGACCCGGTGCTGGTCGCGCTCGCCGACGTGTCCGCGCGATTCCCGCTGCCGCTTAAGGCGTTCGGCGAGCTGATCGAGGGCGTCGAGATGGACGTGCGCGGGACCAGCTACCCGACCTTCGACGAGCTGGCGCATTACTGCCGCTGTGTGGCCGGCTCGATCGGGCGCCTTTCGCTGGGTGTGTTCGGCTCCAGGGACCCCGAGGTCGCCGAGGGGCTGGCCGACAAGCTCGGGATCGCCATGCAGCTCACCAACATCCTTCGCGACCTGCGGGAGGACGCCGACAACGGGCGCGTCTACCTGCCCAAGGAGGACCTGGTCCGGTTCGGCTACGACGGTGAGCTGACCACCGGCGAGCGCGGCGCCTCCTCCGCCGCGAGCTTCCCGGACGCCTTCGTCCGGCTGATCGGCTTCCAGGTCGCCAGGGCACAACGCTTCTTCTCGGAGGGGCTCTGCCTGTTGCCGATGCTGGACCGTCGCAGCGCCGCCTGTGTCTCGGCGATGTCGGGCATCTACCGGGAGCTGCTCGCCCGCATCGCGCGCCACCCCGAGGCAATCCTGCACGAGCGCGTCTCGGTGCCGGCATGGGAGAAGGCGCGGATCGCCGCGCGCAGCCTGCTCGGGGTGTCGCCATGACCACCGGTCCGGGGGGCGCGTCGCCATGACCGACCTCGTGGTGGTCGGGGGCGGTCTCGCCGGGATCGCCGCCGCGCTGGCGGCCGCCGACGCCGGCGCCAAGGTGACGCTGCTCGAAGCGCGTCCCCGCCTCGGCGGCGCGACCTTCTCGTTCCAGCGCGACGGGCTCGAGCTCGACAACGGCCAGCACGTCTACCTGCGCTGCTGCACCGCCTACCAGAGCCTGCTGTCGCGCCTGGGCGTGCGCGAGCTGGCACCGGTGCAGCGGCGGCTGGCGGTCCCGGTGCTGGCGCCCGGCGGGCGCATGGGCTGGCTGCGGCGCAACGCGATGCCGGCGCCGCTGCACCTGGCCGGGACGCTGGCCCGCTACCCCTACCTCGACTGGGGCGAGCGGCTCGGCGCCGTGCGGGCCGCGCTGGCGCTGCGCCGCCTCGACCCCGGCGACCAGCTCCTGGACCGGCGCAGCTTCGCCGACTGGCTCGCCGACCACGGGCAGGGCCGGGCCGCCACCGACGCGCTCTGGGCGCTGGTCGGCCTGCCCACCCTCAACGCCCGCACCACGCAGGCTTCCCTCCAGCTCGCCACCATGGTCTTCAAGACCGGGCTGCTGACCGCGCGCGACGCCGCCGACATCGGCTACAGCCGGGTGCCGCTCTCCAAGCTGCACGGCGAGCCGGGCGGGCGGGCGCTCGCCGAGGCGGGCGCCGAGGTCCGCCTGCGCAGCGCCGTGCGCGCGGTCGAGCCGCTGGCGCACCCAGACCCCGGCCTCGGCCCGGGCCGGGAGCCGGCACCGGACGCGCCGGCGCGGCGCCTGGCGGTGGTCACCGAGGACGGCCGCATCGAGGCGAGCGCGGTGATCGTCGCCGTGCCGCACGAGGCGACCGGGTGGCTCCCCGAGGCGGTCGCCGGCGACGGCGGTCGGGCGCGGTGGGCGGAGCGCCTGGGGACCTCGCCGATCGTGAACCTCCACGTGGTCTACGACCGGGCGGTGACCACGCTCCCGTTCGCGGCCGGCCTCGGCACGCCGGTCCAGTGGGTGTTCGACCGCACCGAGTCGTCCGGCCTCGAGCCAGGCGCGGGCCAGTGCCTCGCCGTGTCGCTCTCGGCCGCCGCCGACGAGGTCGAGCTGCCGGTCGCCGAGCTCAGGGCGCGGTTCCTGCCGGCCCTGGCCGAGCTGTTCCCGGCCGCGCGCGACGCCAAGGTCAACAACTTCGTCGTCACCAGGGAGCGGACCGCCACCTTCCTGCCGTCACCTGGGACGGGAGCAATCCGGCCAGCGGCACAAACCAGCATGGATGGATTGTTCCTGGCAGGTTCCTGGACCTCGACCGGCTGGCCGGCCACCATGGAAGGCGCGGTGCGGAGCGGGCTGATCGCTGCCCGCGCGGCGTTGCTCTCCCTCGGCCGAACGCGCCGGCTTCCGACCCCGGAAGGGTTCTGGGGATTCCCCGGAGCAGCGCGCCGACACTTCCCCCGGAATGCCTCGGCCGTCAATCGAGGGGGTGGCCCGATACGTCCGGAGGTGGCGGCATGAGCGTCCAGACCCCAGAGGTTCTCGAGCGAGTCCGCGAGCTGACGGTGCCCGCCATGCGCGACGCGATCGCGCGGCTGGAGCCGTCGATCGCCCGCGTGGCCGCCTACCACCTCGGCTGGGTCGACGTCTCTGGCGCGCCCGTCGACGGCAACGGCGGCAAGGCGATCCGGCCGGCACTGGCGGTGCTGTCGGCCGAGGCGGTCGGGGCGAGCCCCGAGGTGGCTCTGCCCGGCGCGGTCGCGGTCGAGCTGGTCCACAACTTCTCGTTGCTCCACGACGACCTTATGGACGGCGACGAGGAGCGCAGGCACCGCCCGACCGCGTGGAAGGTGTTCGGCCCGGCGATGGCGATCCTGGCGGGGGACGCCCTGCTGGCGCTCGCCGAGGACGTGCTGCTCGAGGCGCCCGAGGAGACCGGCCCACGGGCGGCGCGCCACCTCACCCAGGCGACCGACCGGCTGATCACCGGGCAGGCGGAGGACCTGTCCTTCGAGAGCCGGCTCGACGTCTCGGTCGAGGAGTGCCTGGGGATGACCGGCAACAAGACCGGCGCGCTGCTGGCCTGCGCGTCGTCGATCGGCGCGGTGCTGGCCGGCGCGCCCACGGCGGCGGTCGAGGCTCTGTCCGGCTTCGGCTACCACCTCGGCCTCGCCTTCCAGGCGGTCGACGACCTGCTCGGCATCTGGGGCCAGCCCGAGATCACCGGCAAGCCGTCCTGGAGCGACCTGCGCCAGCGCAAGAAGTCGGTCCCGGTCGCGCACGCGCTCTCCAGCGGTGGCCGCATCGGCGAGCGCCTCGCCGCGCTGCTCGGCAGCGACCTGACCGGCGGCGTGCGGGTGGCGGAGGGCGGGCCGCGACTGAGCGACGAGGACCTCGCGCTGGCCGCCAAGCTCGTGCAGGAGGCCGGCGGCCGCGACCTGACCATGGCCGAGGCGCAGCGGCAGCTCGAGCTGGCGCTGGAGCGCCTGGACGCCCTCGAGGCGCCGAGGCGGCCGCGCGACGAGCTGATCGACCTGGCGAGGTTCGTGACCACGAGGGATCTGTAGGCACGGCGGCGAGGAGCTGGGGAACGCGATGACGGTGACGACGGGAACCGGGACCGGCCTTTCGGCGGCGACCGCGCTGGAGCGGGGCATGCGCAGGCTGCTCGCCCTCCAGGACGCGCGCGGCTTCTGGAAAGGCGACCTGGAGACCAACGTCACCATGGATGCCGAGGACCTGCTGCTGCGGGAGTTCCTCGGCATCCGCACTGAGGAGCGCACCGCCGGGGCGGCCAACTGGATCCGCTCCAAGCAGCGCGAGGACGGGAGCTGGGGCACCTTCCACGGCGGCCCGCCGGACCTGTCGACCAGCATCGAGGCATACGCGGCGCTGCGGCTCGCCGGCGACCCGCCCGACGCCGCCCACATGCGCGCGGCGGCCGCCTTCGTCCGCGAGGCTGGCGGGATCGAGCGCAGCCGCGTGTTCACCCGCATCTGGCTGGCGCTGTTCGGCCTCTGGGACTGGGAGGACCTGCCGGTGCTCCCGCCCGAGATGATCCTGCTGCCGTCGTGGTTCCCGCTGAACGTCTACGACTTCGCCTGCTGGGCGCGGCAGACGATCGTGCCGCTGACGATCGTCAGCGCGCTGCGGCCGGTGCGGCCGATCCCGTTCGCGCTCGACGAGCTGCACACGGGCGGCCCGCCCGCGCGCCCGTCGCCGCCGTTCACCCTTGCCGGCGGCTTCGAGCGCCTCGACCGCTTTTTGCACCGCTACCACCACCGGCACCCGCGGCCGCTGCGCAAGCTCGCGATCCGCAGGGCGACGCGCTGGATCATCGAGCGGCAGGAGGCCGACGGCTCCTGGGGCGGCATCCAGCCGCCATGGGTGTACTCGATCATGGCGCTGCACCTGCTCGGCTATCCGCTCGACCACCCGGTGATCGAGGCCGGGCTGCGCGGGCTCGAGGGCTTCACCGTGCGCGAGGGCGACCACGTCTGGCTGGAGGCCTGCCAGTCGCCGGTCTGGGACACCGGGCTGGCGGTGATCGCGCTGGCCGACGCGGGAATGTCGCCCGACCACCCCGCGCTGACGCTCGCCGGCGAATGGCTGCTCCGCGAGGAGGTGCGCCGCAGGGGCGACTGGGCGGTGCGGCGGCCGCGGCTGACGCCGGGCGGCTGGGCGTTCGAGTTCGCCAACGACAACTACCCCGACATCGACGACACCGCCGAGGTGGTGCTGGCGCTGCGGCGGGTCGACCATCCCGACGCCGAGCGGCGCAACGCCGCGCTCGCGCGCGGCATCGCCTGGGTGATCGGCATGCAGAGCAGCGGCGGCGGCTGGGCGGCCTTCGACGCCGACAACACCAGCACGCTCCCGCTCGCGCTGCCCTTCTGCGACTTCGGCGCGGTCATCGACCCGCCCTCGTCCGACGTCACCGCCCACGTGATCGAGATGCTCGCGGTCGCCGGGCTCGGCGGCTCGCCGGTCACCCGGCGCGGTCTGGAGTGGCTGCTGCGCGAGCAGGAGGCGGACGGCTCCTGGTACGGCCGCTGGGGCGCAAATCACGTCTACGGCGTCGGCGCGGTGCTGCCCGCGCTGGCGGCGGCCGGGATCGAGCCAGGCCACCGCGCCGTCAGGCGGGCGGTGCGCTGGGTGGTCGAGCACCAGAACGACGACGGCGGGTGGGGCGAGGACCTGCGCTCCTACGACGACCCGGCGTGGCGCGGGCGCGGCGAATCGACCGCCTCGCAGACCGCCTGGGCGCTGCTCGCACTGATCGCCGCCGGCGAGCGCGACGGCGAGCCGGCCACCCGCGCGGCGGCGTACCTCGCCTCGACCCAGACCGGGGACGGGTCCTGGGACGAGCCGTGGTTCACCGGCACCGGCTTCCCCGGCGACTTCTACATCAACTACCACCTCTACCGGCAGGTCTTTCCGGTGATGGCGCTCGGCCGCTACGTCAGGAACGTGGGCCCAGGGACCGGGAACAGCTGATGGGCGGCCACCGGTCGCTGCTGGTCGCCGCCCCGATGCGGCTCGAGGCGCTGGCGCTGCGGGGCGCCGTGCCGGGCGCGCGCGTGCTGCACACCGGCATGGGCCCGCGCCGCGCCCAGGCGGCGACGGCGGCGCTCCTGGCGCCTCCCGGCGAGTGGTCGCTGGCCGTCGCCGGGCTCTGCGGCGGGCTCGACCCGGGACTGGAGCCCGGGGACGTGGTGGTCGCCTCCGAGGTGCGCGGCCCTGCCGGCCCCGACGGCATCGACGGCACCGTCGACTGTCCTTCGGCCGGGCTGCTCGCCGCCGCCCTCCAGCGGCGCGGGCTCCGGCCCCGTATTGGCCCCGTGGCCAGCGCGGATCACGTCGTCCAGGGCGCCGAGCGCGCTCGCCTGCTCGCGACCGGGGCGGTCGCGGTCGACATGGAATCGGCATGGATCGCGGCCGCCGCTCGCGGCGGCACGCCGTTCGCCGTGCTCAGAGTGGTCCTGGACGCGCCGGGCAGCGAGCTGAAACGCGTGGGGCTGGCCGCGGCGGCCGTCAGGGCCCTACGGACGCTTCGCCGCGCCGCCCCTGCGCTTGCGGATTGGTCGGCGGCCAACGCGACTACCATGCATTCCGCGTCCGGCAACGCCATGAGCCCCGAGGAGGTCGACTAGATGGCCGTGTCGATGCGGCAGAGCCTGCGGTTGGGCGCTTATCTGGCGAAGCAGAAGCTCGCTCGACGGGAGAAGTTCCCGCTGGTCGTCGAGCTGGAGCCGCTGTTCGCATGCAACCTCGCCTGCGCCGGTTGCGGCAAGATCCAGTACCCGCCCAACATCCTCAAGCAGCGGATGCCGGTGGAGAAGGCGATCGCGGCGATCGAGGAGTGCGGGGCGCCGATGGTGTCGATCGCCGGCGGCGAGCCGTTGATCCATCCCGAGCTCGACCAGATCGTCGCCGAGCTGATCAAGCGCAAGAAGTTCGTGTACCTCTGCACCAACGCGCTGCTGATGGTCAAGAAGATGGGCAAGTTCAAGCCGTCGCCGTACTTCGCGTGGGCGGTGCACATGGACGGCCTGCGCGAGCGGCATGACAAGTCGGTCTGCCAGGAAGGCGTGTTCGACCAGGCGGTCGAGGCCATCAAGGAGGCGAAGCGGCGCGGCTTCCGGGTGACCACCAACACGACCTTCTTCAACACCGATACGCCGCAGACCGTGCGCGAGGTCCTCGACTTCCTGAACGACGACCTCGAGGTCGACCAGATGATGATCTCGCCCGCGTACGCCTACGAGAAGGCCCCGGACCAGGAGCATTTCCTGGGCGTCCGCGAGACCACCGAGCTCTTCAAGAAGGCGTTCGGCGACGGCCACCGCAAGAAGTGGCGCTTCAACCACTCGCCGCTGTTTCTCGACTTTCTCGAGGGCAAGGTCGATTTTCAGTGCACAGCATGGGGGATTCCGAGCTATTCCGTCTTCGGGTGGCAGCGCCCCTGCTACCTGATGTCCGACGGCTACGTGCAGACCTACAAGGAGCTCGTCGAGGAGACCGACTGGTCGAAGTACGGCCGCGGCAGGGACCCGCGCTGCGCCAACTGCATGGCGCACTGCGGCTACGAGCCGAGCGCGGTGCTCGCGACCATGGGCAGCCTCAAGGAGACGCTGCGAGCGGCCACCGGGCGCTGACGCGCCGTCGGCCGCGGGCGCTAGCCGTGCCCGCGCGGCCCCGCCTGACCGAAGCGGAGGGCCAGGACGCGGTACAGCCCGGGCACCGCGCCCTTGAGGCGGGCGGGCAGCCGCACCCAGGCCGGGGCGAACACCTCGGCCCGGTCCTCGCTGACCGCCCGAACCAGCGCCCTGGCCACCCGTTCGGCCGGGATCGGCGCTGGCCAGGCGCGGTCGTAGGCGCTGCCGCGGCGGTCGAAGAACGGCGTGTCGACGACGCCGGGGACGACCACCGAGACGGTCACGCCCCTGCCGGCGACCTCCTCGCGGACGCTGTCGGCGAAGATCGCCAGGCCGGCCTTGGTGGCCGAGTAGACCGCCTCGCGGGCCACCCCGGTGGCGCCGGCGATCGAGCCGACGTAGACGAGGTGGCCGCCGCCGCGCTCCAGCATCCCCGGCAGCAGCAGCCGGGTGAGCCGCACCGGGGCCAGCAGGTTCAGGGCCACCAGGCGATCGGCGACCTCCGGCGGCATCGCCGCCAGCTCACCGGCCCAGCCGGCGCCGGCGTTGTTGACCAGCAGGTCGACCCGCCCCCAGCGCTCCAGCGCCAGCGAGGCGCAGCGCTCGGGACCGCCCGGCTCGGCCAGGTCGACCGCCAGCGCCTGGCCGCCGGTGCGCTCGGCGATCGCGCGCAGCGCGTCCTGGTCGCGGCCGGCCACGGCCAGCCGCGCGCCGCGGTCGGCCAGCATCGCCGCCGCCGCCGCACCGATCCCGCTGGTCGCCCCGGTGACCAGGGCGACCGCTCCCTGAAGCCGCATCCAGCCGGTCACTCCTCGATTACGACCATGAACGCGACGATTCTAAGGTGGTGGAGGCATGCAACAGCATGGGACGGTGACCTTTTACCGTGAAGACGACGCGGACCCGGACGCGCTGTCAGGGCAGTCGGTCGCGGTCATCGGCTACGGCAACCTCGGCCGGTCGATGGCGCTCAACCTCCGGGACAGCGGGCTGGCCGTCACCGTCGGCAACGTCGACGACGAGTACCGCGCCGCCGCGGCGGCCGACGGCTTCGAGGCCGCCGGCGTCGGCGAGGCGGCGGCGCTGGCGGACATCGTCTATGTGCTGATCCCGGACGAGGTGATCCCCGGCGTCTTCCGCGACCAGATCGCTCCTCGCCTGCGCAAGGGCGCCTGCGTCTGCTTCGCGTCCGGCTACGTGGTGGCCTACCGGCTGGTCCAGCCGCCGGACGGCGTTGACGTGCTGCTGCTGGCGCCGCGCATGCTCGGCGAGGAGGTCAGGCGGACCTACAGCGACGGGACCGGCTTCCTGTCGTACGTGTCGGTCGAGCGCGACGCCACCGGAAAGGCCAAGGCGCGGCTGCTCGGGCTTGCCAGCGCGGCCGGCTCGCTGCGGCGCGGGGCGATGCAGCTCACCGCGGCCCAGGAGGCGCTGCTGGACCTGTTCGTCGAGCAGGCGTTCGGCGCCTACCTCGGGATCGCGCTCCAGAGCGCCTTCCAGGTCGGCACCCAGGCGGGGCTGCCGCCCGAGGCGATGGTGGTCGAGCTCTACATGTCGGGGGAAATGGCGCGGACCCTCCAGGCGTTCGCCGACAACGGCTTCTTCCGCTCGGTGACCTGGCACGGGCTGTCGGCGGCCTACGGCGGCTTCCTGCGCACCACCGAGATCGACATGGCGGCGATGCAGCGCCATTTCGGCGAGATCCTCTCCGACATCAGCTCAGGCGGCTTCGCGCGCAGGTTCCAGGAGGAGCAGGAGAACGACTACCCCACCCTCCAGGCGATCGAGGCGATCACCTCGGGTGA
The DNA here is from genome assembly GCA_040414855.1 of Actinomycetota bacterium. Classification (GTDB taxonomy): domain Bacteria; phylum Actinomycetota; class CALGFH01; order CALGFH01; family CALGFH01; genus DASVXQ01. The sequence goes on along the minus strand of JBEDUQ010000039.1, from coordinate 1,678 downwards.
CGACCCGATGACGACCGCCGAGCGCCACGTCCGGGAGGCGCTCGGGTAGGGCCGGGCCGGCCCGGTCAGCGGCCGTACAGCAGGCGGATGGCGCGCTTCCAGGTACCGGCGCCGAGCCGGCGGGGGAACCACTGGAGCTCGCGGCGGGGCGTCACCCGCGACCAGGTGACGCTCCTGGACCAGCAGTAGGCGCGCAGGCCCTCGACGCCGCCCTGGCGGCCGTAGCCGGAGTCGCCGACGCCGCCGAACTCGAGCCCCGGCATGGCGTAGTTGACCAGGCAGTCGTTGATGGCGACCGCACCGGCGCGGAGGCGGCCGGCGACCCGGCGGGCCCGTTCGGCGTCCGTGGTCCAGACCGAGGCGTGCAGCCCGAAGCGGCTGTCGTTGGCGAGCTGGATCGCGGTCGCCTCGTCGGGCACGCGCATCACCGGCAGCACCGGGCCGAAGGTCTCGTCGCGCATCACCGACATGCCGTGGTCGACCTCAGTGAGCAGGGTGGGCTCGAAGAACCGCCCGCCCTCCCCCGAGCGCCGTCCGCCCCGGCGCAGGGTGGCGCCGAGCGCGACCGCCTCCTTGACCTGGCCCTCGATCACGTCGAGCTGGGGCGCGTGGATGATCGGGCCGATGTCGCGCGAACCGCCGCCGCCGGCGCGGACGCCGTCGAAGGCGCGGTCCAGCTCCCCGACGAAGCGGTCGTAGACCTCGTCGACCGCGTAGACCCGCTCGACCGCGACGCACGACTGGCCGGCGTTGAAGCACGCGCCCCAGACGGCCGCGCGGGCGGCGCGGCCCGGGTCGGCGTCGTCGAGCACCAGCATCGGGTCCTTGCCGCCCAGCTCCAGGATCACCGGGATCAGCCGCTCGGCTGCGAGCGCCGCCACCTGGCGGCCGGTCGACGGCGAGCCGGTGACCGCGACCACGTCGACGCCGGCGGAGACCAGCGCCGCGCCGGCATCGGGACCGCCGTGGAGCACCTGGACCAGCCCGTCCGGCAGCCCCGCCTCGGCGACCAGCTCGGCCACCAGCTCGCCCGACGCCGGCGCCACCTCCGAGGGCTTCAGCACCACCGCGCAGCCGGCCGCCAGCGCGGTGGCGGTGGCCAGGAACGGCAGCAGGAACGGGTAGTTCCAGGGGGCGATCACGGCGGCCACCCCGCGCGGCTGGTACTCCACCCATGCCGCCTTGGAGTACAGCGGCCAGGGCGAGACCTTCCGCCGTGCCAGCGCGCCCGAGGCGTGACGGGCCAGCCAGTCGGCATGCGCCGCGGCGTGCATCGCCTCGGCGAGCACCGCGTCCACCCTGGGCTTGCCGGTCTCGCGACAGACGACCTCGGCGATCCGGTCGGCTCGCCGCGAGACGGTCCTGCGCAGGGCCCGCAGGCCGGCCGACCGCTCGGCGGCACCGACCGCGCTCCAGGTCAGAAACGCCTGGCGCGCGCTGGCGACGGCGGCCGCCGCCGTGGCCCGCCGCTCGGGGTCGTGGTCTGGGTCGTGGTGCTCTGGCCGCCCGGGGTCGTGCTCAGGATTCTCGGCGCGGTCGCCTCCCGCCCCGGTGCGATCGCGCTCCAACTGCTCCATCCTTCGGGGTCGGCGAGGTTGCAGCCGCAACCTTACTCGTTGTGCCGCCGCCGGCGGCGCCGCGCGCGGAGCGCGACCACCGCCACGGTTACGCCGACCGC